>JAAFHJ010000411.1 GCA_013298325.1 Myxococcales bacterium
GACGATGGCCCGGAAGGCCGACTCAATGCGTGGCCCATCGACGAGAATTTTATCGACGGCGTAAAGGACAACCCGACGTCCGGTCTTATCAACGATACCTCCTTTGAAATCACGGAGGCATCGATCGCCGCCAAGAACGAAGACGGCGGCGAAAAGAACATCTCGTGTGGCTGGCACGCAATCGAATTTCTCCTTTGGGGACAAGACTTTAGCATCACCGGCGCTGGCAATCGGCCGTACACCGACTTCCTGGACGACGGCCCCGACGCCACGATGAAGAACGGCGCGCGACGACGGAAATATCTGGAGGTCGTAACGGCGCTTCTCGTCGCAGATCTGAAGAGCGTTTCCGTCCAGTGGGACTCCACGAAGGCCAACAGCTACGGTGCGAAGTTCGTCGCGGATGCGCCGACGACGACGCTATCAAAGATGCTCAAGGGAATCGGCGCGCTCGCCGCGGTAGAGCTGCCGAATGAGCGCATGAACAATGCGTACAGCCGAAAGGAGCAGGAGGAGGAACATTCCTGCTTTAGCGATACGACGACGAGCGACCTCGTCGCGAATGCGACGAGCGTAGAGAACATCTGGCTGGGCCGCTTCGGAGGCGATGACAAGACCGGCCTCGACGACCTCGTACGCCTTGTCGATCCGGCGCTTGCGGAGAAGACCACGAAAGATGTAGCAGCCATCGTCGCGGCAACGAAGGCGATCCCCGCCCCCTTCGATCAGGCCATCTTTGACGACGCGAACGGACGTCCGAAGATCAAAGCAGCTATTGATGCCTGCGGCGTCGCCAAGGCAGACCTCGAAATGGTCGCCGCGAAGCTCGAACTGACGATCAACTTCAACGACAACTGAACCGCCATGCCCCCCCGCCCCGATTCTGGAATCCGACCGCTGTTCGCGCCGCTCCTTCGAAGCGGCACTCCGCTCGCCGTCTGCGTCGCTGCAGCGCTGTATGCGTGCGGCGGGAACGATGCCGATCTGGCGACCATCGACGAGCGCCTGTCGGGCGGTGAGACGACGGTATTTGACGATACTTCAGGAAGTTACAAGCGACCCGCGGCCAACCTCGACGACGACGCGTTGCGGGCGTTCTCGCTCGGCGATCACCTCTTCAATCGTGGTTGGGTCACCGCCCCCGCGAGCATTCCGGGCGGCGATGGGCTCGGGCCGACGTTCAACGCCAACAACTGCTCTTCCTGCCATTCCAAATCGGGAAATGGCGGGCCGCCGGACGCCGCGGGGGAGCCATTCTTGTCGCTCCTTCTCCGCCTTTCCATTCCGGGTGTAGGCCCGCACGACGCGCCGAACCCGGAGCCATCCTACGGCGAACAATTCAACAGCCGAGGAATTTCCGGCGTTCCCGGCGAGGGGCACGAGCGGGTGCGGTATGTCGACGTTTCGGGGACCTACGGGGACGGAACGCCATACACGCTTCGCAAACCGGTCTACTCCTTCGAAGATCTCGCCTTCGGCCCCATGGACCCGGCGACGATGGTTTCGCCGCGTCTCGCCCGCCCGGTGTTCGGACTCGGCCTCCTCGAGACGATCCCCGACGAAGCGATCCTCGCCAAGGCCGACCCGGACGATGCCGACCACAATGGCATCTCTGGCCGCCCGAACCGCGTTTGGAGCGTACGGAAGCAGGCGATCGTCCTCGGACGGGTCGGGTGGAAAGCCAACCAGCCGAACGTCGAGCAGCAGACCGCCGGCGCGTTCCTGGGGGACATGGGCATCACGTCTTCGCTATTTCCGGAAGAGAATTGCCCGCGTGCACAGGCCGCCTGCCTCGCGGCACCGACCGGTGTGACCGCCGGTTCGCCAGCGGGAACGGGTGAATTGAGCGATGCTGATCTCGATGCACTGAATCGATGGGGGAAAACCCTCGGCGTCCCCGCCCGTCGCGACGTCGACGACCCACAGGTTCGTGCCGGCCAGGCCCTCTTCAAAAGCGCAGGCTGTGTGCAATGTCATGCCGACGAAGCGCGCACCGGAAACGATCCCGAATTCCCCGCGCTATCGAACCAGCGAATCCACCCGTATTCGGACCTCCTGCTCCACGACATGGGGGAAGGCTTGGCCGACGGCCGGCCCGATTTTGAAGCGAACGGCTCCGAGTGGCGTACGCCACCCCTTTGGGGTATTGGGCTACTCAGCACGGTCAACAAACACAATTTCTTGCTCCACGATGGCCGTGCCCGAGGCTTCGCAGAAGCGATCCTTTGGCACGACGGAGAAGCGGCGGGCGCGCGAGAAACATTTCGTGCCATGTCGGCAAGAGAGCGCGACGCCATCGTCCGCTTTCTTCAATCCCTCTAATGAACTTTCCCCGAGGCTCTTGCATGAACGTCCGTCGCTTCGCTCTCGCTTTCGCCGTCCCCGCCGTACTCGCCGGTGGCATTGGTGTTGGGGTTGGTTGCAGCGACTCGGAAACCGCCGTCGATCCGGTACCGGTGCTCGAAGCGCTAACGACAAACGTCATTCTTCCCGAGTACGCCGCCTTTGATGCCGGATCGATGGAGCTCGCTCAAAGCGCCGACGCCTTCGCCAAAGGGCCGGATGCGACGACGCTCAATGCACTAAGGGCGTCGTGGAGAAAGGCGCGCCTTGCCTACCGAACGCTGGACGCCGTTCGTTTCGGACCGGCGGAGGATATTGCGCTTTCCACCGCGATCGATGACCACGCAACAAACGCGGAAGCCATCGAGTCATTCCTTTCAGGCGCGGACGCTGTGGACACGACGCTCTTCTCGAAGCTCGGGTCGAACAAAGTCGGCTTCTTCGCGATCGAATACCTAATCTTTGTTCCGACAAACGACCCTGCGACGGCGGGTACCGCACCGAATCCGCCGAAGAGCGACGCGGAAGTGCTCGCAAAGTTTACGGGAGATGCCGGCGTACGCCGCCGCACCTTCGTCGCGGTGCTCGCCGCAAAGGTGGCGGAACTGGCGAAGAGTGTGAACGAAACCTGGAAGACCAGCTACGCCGATGCCCTTCGCAAACCGGGGAATGCGCTCTTTCCTTCCGCAAAGAGCGGCATGGATCGCATCCTGGGAAATCTGGTGAACGGGCTCGAAACGGTCGTCAAGCAAGACCTCGGAACCCCCGTTGGTCAATACACCGCCGGGAAGGTGCAACCGTCCTCGGTACGCACCGTGCGGAGTGACAACGCCATCGCCGAAATTCGGGCGTCCCTCGCAGGCTCCTCGAGCATTTACTTCGGCGCAAAGGGTTCCGTCGGGTTCGCCCAACTCGTGCAAGCGCGCAACAAAACCGTCGATGGGCGCGTCGCCACCGCTGCCGCCGCCGTCACGACCGCCTGTGAGCCGCTCGCTTCGCCGTTTGCCGAGAGCCTGGAGCGAGACAACGCGAAGGTCCGCGCCGCCTACGAGGCGGTAAACGCTGAAAAACGCGTGCTCGCGACCGACGTCGCATCGGTGCTCGGCATCACGATCGCCCTCAATCCGAACGACGGTGACTGAGAGCGCCCGGCCGTCGAGCGGCGAATTTGCGGCGATTCCCACGGACGGCGCAATGACGCCAGTCCCCATCGCCTCCCTCGCCGCCCTCCGCGTGCTGTTCGGGTCGGCCCTCTTCCTCGCCACGTTACGCTTCGCCGCCCACGGCTGGATCGCCAAGTACTGGGGGGAACCCTCAAGATTCTTTACGTTTTGGGGCCTTCGGTTCGTCCATCCCTGGGGACTTGGCGGGATGTACGTGCACTACGCACTGATCGGCGCGACCACCCTCGCGATCGCTCTCGGGGTCTTCTACCGCCCCGCCTGTATCGCGTTCGCGTTGCTCTTTGGCTGGGCCCACTTTGCCGACAAGACGAACTACCTCAATCACTATTGGTTTGTCACGTCAATGGCGCTTGTTCTAGCGCTTCTGCCCGCTGACCGTGCGTTCTCACTGCGTACGTGGAGGACCCCCGAGGAGCGACTGACCCACATTCCTCCGGAGATGCTTGCACTTGCACGCCTCCAGGTCGGAGTTGTCTACGTCTTTGGCGGAATCGCAAAGCTGAATAGCGATTGGCTCTTCCACGCGCAGCCGCTCACCATTTGGTTAGGAGCGAACACCGATTTCCCGCTCGTCGGCCGCTTCTTTGCGCTCAAGAGCGTCGCGTTCGCCTTCTCCTGGTGCGGCGCGCTCTACGACTTGGCGATCGTGCCGGCGCTCCTCCATCGACGGACGCGGACGTTCGCCTACGCGGCCGTTCTCTTCTTCCACATCGTCACGGCGAAGCTCTTTCAGATCGGGATCTTTCCCTGGGTGATGATCGTCATGTCGCCCATTTTTTTCGCGCCCGAGTGGCCACTGACGGCACTCTCCGCGCTCCGACGTACGGCGAAGAGGGCGGAGGCGCCAAGCGGTGCCCGGCGTTGGTCCCCGCCGCTCCGAGTACTTGCCGCCGGCTGGGTAGCGTTGCAACTCCTTCTGCCCCTTCGGGAATTTCTCTATCCGGGGAACCGTCTATGGACCGAGGAAGGCTTTCGCTTCGGGTGGAACGTCATGCTCGTCGAAAAGAACGCGTCGATCGACGCGTGGACCGTCGATAGAAGAACCGGTGAGAGAAGCATGATTGATACCCACCGGTGGCTCACGCCGCTCCAGTGGAAGCAAATGTCGACACAGCCCGACATGCTCCTCGAATACGCCCACTGGGTTCGCGAAGATGAAGCGGCGAGAGGGCGCGACGTAGCCGTCTATTTCGATGTGCGCGTCGCGTGGAACGGCCGACCAAGCGCCGCTCTCATCGACAGCAAGGTCGATCTCGGGCGTGAGACCGACACTCTCGCCCCCAAGCGCTGGATTCTACCCGCTCCAAGCACGCCCCCCGAGTGGTGACCGCTTGAA
>JAAFHJ010000412.1 GCA_013298325.1 Myxococcales bacterium
CGAGATGGCGTTTCCGTCGCCCACTTAATGGCGGAAGGGAAGACGATCCTCGGCCGCAACCAGGTGATGGACGGCATCGCCGACCTCGTTCACGAAGTGCAGGTCGAAGGGACTTTCCCCGACGGCACCAAGCTCGTCACTGTCCACGAGCCGATCGTCGCCGACGACGGGAACCTGGAACTCGCCCTCTACGGAAGCTTCCTGCCGGTCCCTAAAGCTCCGTTGTCACTCGCCAATATCTCGCCCGAGGCCGAAACCCCCGGGGGGACGCTCTTGCAGGATGCACCGATTGTGCTCAATGAAGACCGCGATGTCCTCGAGCTCACCGTCACCAGCGTCGGCGATCGCCCGATTCAGGTGGGGAGCCATTTCCCCTTTGAAGAGACGAATCGAGCGCTCCACTTCGATCGAGAGAAAGCAGCCGGCATGCGCCTTTGTATCCCCGCAGGAACAGCGATTCGTTTTGAGCCCGGTGAAACGAAGAATGTGCGATTGATCGCTTGCATCGCGACGGTCGCCACGGAGGCGTCAAGCGCATCATGAGCCGCGCCGGTCTTTCGCTCTCCCGTGCCAGCTACGCGGGCCTCTACGGGCCGACAACCGGCGACCGCGTGCGCCTCGGCGACACGAACTTACTCTTGAGGATCACTCACGATTTCGCCCGCTACGGCGACGAAGTCACCTTCGGGGGCGGCAAGGTCCTCCGCGACGGCATGGGGCAGGCGAGCGGGATCCGGGAGGCGTTCGCCGTCGACGTCGTCATCACGAACGTCATCGTCGTCGACAGCACCGGCATCTACAAAGCCGACGTCGGCATCAAGAACGGGCGCATCCACGGCATCGGAAAAGCGGGGAATCCCGCAAGGATGCCCGGGGTCGACCCCCGGCTCGTTGTCGGTGTCACCACCGAAGTGATCGCCGGCGAAGGGATGATCCTCACCGCGGGCGGCATCGACACCCACATCCACGCGATCTGCCCCCAACAGTTCGACGAGGCGCTCGCCAGCGGGCTTACGACGCTGATCGGCGGCGGAACCGGTCCAGCGACCGGCACCTGCGCGACGACCTGCACGCCGGGGAGCCGCCACATCGGCCTGATGCTCCAGGCGGTCGATGACTTTCCGATCAATGTCGGTTTCACCGGAAAGGGGAACAGCTCAAAGCCGGAAGGCCTCGACGAGCAGATCGCTGCCGGCGCGGTAGGACTCAAGCTTCATGAGGATTGGGGGACGACCCCCGCCTGCATCGATGCCTGTTTGAGCATGGCCGAGCGCCACGACGTCCAAGTGACGATCCACACCGATACCCTGAATGAATCGGGCTATGTGGACGACTCCCTTCGCGCGATTGGTGGGCGCACGATTCACACCTATCATTCCGAAGGGGCAGGCGGCGGGCACGCCCCCGATATTCTTCGCGTCGTCGGCGAGTCCTACGTCATCCCGAGCTCGACGAACCCGACGCGCCCCTTCACGCGGAACACCCTCGATGAGCACCTCGACATGCTCATGGTCTGCCACCACCTGAACCCGGACCTCCCCGAGGACGTCGCCTTCGCCGAGAGCCGCATCCGCGGAGAGACCATCGCCGCCGAAGACATTTTGCACGATCTCGGCGCGATCTCGATCCTCTCCAGCGACAGCCAGGCGATGGGGCGCATCGGCGAGGTGATCGCCCGCACCTGGCAGACGGCCCACAAAAACAAGAGCCAGCGCGGGGCACTCCCCGGCGACGGCGACGACGACAACCTGCGCATCCAGCGCTACATCGCCAAGTACACGATCAATCCGGCGATCGCCCACGGCATCAGCCACGAAGTCGGCAGCATTGAAATCGGGAAGCTCGCCGATTTGTGCCTCTGGAAACCGGCCTTTTTTGGGGTCCGCCCCGAGCTGGTCCTCAAAGGGGGCTTCATCGCCTACGCGCAGATGGGCGACCCAAACGCGAGCATCCCGACCCCGCAACCGAGCTACGGGCGGCCGATGTTTGGCGCCCTCGGGCGGGCCGTCGCGGCGACGTCGGTCAGCTTCGTTTCCCAGCTTTCTTTGGAAGATCCGGAGGTTCGGCGCGGGCAGGGGATCGACGTCCCGGCGGTGACCTCCCTCGGCCTCCGGAAGCGCCTCGTCGCCGTGCGCCGCTGCCGGGGGATCGGCAAGAGGGACATGCGCCACAACGACGCCCTCCCGAAGATGGAGATCGACCCGGAGAGCTACGAGGTCCGCGCCGACGGCGTGCTTCTCACCTGCGAACCGGCGATCGTGCTGCCGCTCGCCCAGCGCTACAGCCTCTTCTGATGCTCCGTCGCTGGCGCATTCTTCAGCTCGCCGACTCGGCCTTCCCGACGGGCGCCTACGCCCACTCGGCCGGCTTTGAGGCGTTCCCCGACGGGCGCTCCCCGGGCACGAGCCGTCTCGGTGACGAAAAAGCCCAGGAAGACGCGATCTTCTGCGCCCTCGAACAGACGCTCGTGACCGCCCGCCACCAGTCGCTCCCCTACGTGCATGCTGCATGGAAAGCCGATTTGGATCCCCAGGAGCTCGATGCCGCCTGCGACGCGACGCTCACCGGCCCCGTCGGAAATCGGGCGAGCCGCGCCCAGGGGCGGGCCTTTCTGGTGGCGGCGACGGAGGCCCTCGAAGCGCCGGAACTCGCCGATCTTCGTCGCTACTTGCCTGCGGGTTTGCACCTTTGTATCGCTTTCGGAACGGTGTTTGGTCGCCTCGGAGCGTCTTTTGAAGAGACCCAAGAACTCTATCTGTTTGGTCTCGTGCGCACCGTGCTGAGCGCCGCCGTTCGCCTCAATCGTCTCGGCCCTTTTGCTGGCCAAAGACTCCAGGATCGCGCCGGAAATCGCGTCGCCCAGCTCCTGCGAAAGCCGCTGGTTCCTTGGGAGGAGGCCGCCTCGGCGAGCCCTTTCCTCGATCTTTATCAAGAGCTCCACCCGGCGCTCTCCACGAAATTGTTCCAAAGCTGAAAGCGAGATCATGGGAACCCACACACACGCCGACGGCACCGTTCACGAAGATCATGATCACGGCCCTCATGGCCACACCCATGAAGTGTGGGACGGCCCCGGCCTCTTCGACGAACGGGACGCCCCGAAGCCGAGAAACTACACGGAACGCGCCTTCACCGTCGGCATCGGCGGCCCGGTCGGCTCCGGGAAGACGGCCCTCGTGCTCGCCCTCTGCCGAGCGCTCCGCGAGACGATCGCGCTCGGCGTGGTGACGAACGACATTTTTACCAAGGAAGACGCAGAGTTCCTCTTGCGGAACGAAGCCCTCGAACCGGCGCGCATCAAGGCGGTCGAGACCGGCGGTTGCCCCCACGCGGCGATCCGCGAGGACATCACGCCGAACCTCCTCGCCCTCGAAGCGCTCCAGCGGGAGGTCGCCCCCGAACTGCTCCTCGTCGAGAGTGGCGGCGATAATCTCGCGGCCCAGTACAGCCGCGAGCTCGTCGATTACACGGTTTACGTGATTGATGTCGCCGGCGGCGACAAGGTCCCCCGCAAGGGCGGCCCGGGCATTACCCAGAGTGATCTGCTGATCATCAACAAGATCGATCTCGCCCCTTACGTCGGCGCCGATCTCGCGGTGATGGATCGCGACGCGAAGAAGATGCGCGGCGACGGGCCGACGATCTTCGCCGCCGTCCGCGACGGGCGCGGCCTCGAAGCGATCGCCGAGGAGATCCGCCGCGCGCGCCTAGAAGCGCTCGCGAAATTTTAGCGGTATCCAGGGCTTCCCGGCGGGAGCGGCTCCACGACGAGCGTCGTCTGGAGCTCGTTCTTGCTCATCCCCGTGTAGAGTACATTGCAAGCCAGGACCCGCCCCGCCCATCGCGAATGGTCTCGCAGGTGGGGGAGCGGCTCCGTCGCCGGATGGACGATCTGCCCCGGCTGGTACATGGAGAGCGGCGCGTGGAATTGCTCGAAAGACCCGTAGCGGACGCCCGTCTCTAAATCGGTGATGAGCGGCGTCTCAAACAGCGGTTTCGCCGGCTCATTGCCGAAGAAACTGACCTTTTCTTCGGAGAGGAAGATGCGCACTTCAATGCGATGACCGACGGGGATCGGACAGGCGCCTCGGAGGTCGATGCGGCGGATGCCGGTCCCCGGAGCGGTCACGTCAGCCGTCCTTGCTGACGACGGTGCCGACGTTCTCCCCACGGACGACGCGGCCGATCGAGCCCGGCTGGAGCTTGAAGACACGGATCGGGAGGTTGTTGTCGCGGCACATGGTGGCGGCGGTCGAGTCCATGACGGCGATACGATCGGCGATGAACTTGTCGTAGGTCATCGTCGAAAACATCTTTGCATCCGGGAACTTCACTGGGTCCTTGTCGTAGACGCCGTCGACCTTCGTCGCCTTGAAGAGCGCCTGCGCGTGGATCTCCATCGCGCGGAGGGAGGCGCCGGTGTCGGTCGAGAAGTAGGGGTTGCCGGTGCCGGCGGCGAAGATGACCATCCGCCCTTTTTCGAGGTGACGGAGCGCCTTGCGGCGGATGTAGGGCTCGGCAACCTGGCGAATTTCGATGGCGGTCATCACGCGCGTCGGCACGCCGGCCTTCTCGAGGGCGTCCTGGAGGGCGAGGGCGTTGATGATCGTCGCGAGCATCCCCATCGCGTCCCCCTGAGCGCGATCCATGCCCTGACTGGCCCCTTTGAGTCCGCGAAAGATATTGCCGCCGCCGACGACAAGTCCCACCTGTGTTCCGAGGGCGTGGACCCCAGCAAGATCGGCCGCGACCTCGGCGAGCACGGAAGGCTCAATGCCCGATCCGGCGGTGCCGCACAGCGCTTCACCGCTAATTTTTAGGAGGATCCGGGAGTAGGCGAGGGGGGCGGCTGCGCTCATGGG
>JAAFHJ010000413.1 GCA_013298325.1 Myxococcales bacterium
TTTCGAGCTGTATCTTGCAGCGATGAAAGAGGTCGGTGCCGACGGGTCGGCCATCGAAGGGTTCCTCGGGACGCTCCGGGCGGGGACGCCGATCGACGATGCGCTGCGGGGCGTCGAGCGCGCGGGGACGGTGCCGGGCGTCGCCCCATTTGTCGCAACGACGTTCGTCCTTGCGGAAGGGACGACGGAAGCGGTGGCGGCCGCCTTCCTGGTCGGTCGCGAAAAGCTTGTGCCAGAGATGTTCGAAGAACTCTTACGCGGAACTGCCGGCATCGAAGCGCCGAATTTTCGTTTGTATTTGGAGCGACACGTCCATTTGGATGGTGAGCAGCACGGCCCGATGGCGGTCGAACTGCTGACCCTCCTTTGTGGCGACGACGAAGCCTGCTGGGCGCGCGCGGAGCGGGCCGCGCGGGAAGCGCTCGCCGCACGAAAGGCCTTGTGGGACGCCGTTATGGCCGCCGGCTAACAAACGCGGAAGTTCGGCGGAAAGCGTCCTGCGGGGGTACCGTCCCTATTTCTTGAAGCAACCCTGCATGCAGCGCGCGTAGGGGCCGCCACAATCGGCACGCCCCCCGCCGTGGGTGTCGACGAGGCGGGCCGTCTGGCAGACGTGGAAGCTACCGGCGCACGCTTCCGTGCAGGTCGATTTCGGCAGCGGCGGCGTGGCGTCGGAGGCGGCGACGGAGACCACCGGCGCGACCGGGGCGAGCCGCGCGGGGGGCGGTGCGTCAGCGCTCGTAGGCGCCGGGGTGGCGACCCCGATGCCGAGCGCTTGGCCGGGGACCGCGAGCATCAGCGCTTCATCGGTAGGGGCGACGGCGACGTCGTGAAGGCGCTTCTCGCGGGTCTCCGCGTAGGCAATTCGGTCGCGATTTTGGCCGGTTGCGTAGCGGGCACGCCATTCCCCCCAGCAGCGCTCTTTCGCGTCACGGGCGACGTCGGCGTGCTCGTCGAGGGCATAGCAGTGCTCGAAGCGGGCTTCGCCTTCGTAGGTCGACTGAAAGCTCGCCCCGCAGCCGCTGAGCGCCGCCACGAGCCCGACCGCCCCGATGCAGCCGATCGCACACGCGCGCGAAGGCGAAGAGGCTGGGATCGAGGTCGGCTTGCGCATTGTGGGGCGCATCGTTCCAACTACGGAAGGTTTCCGCAAGAGGAAGGGGGTGTTGCGCGCACTTTCCCTTTACCTACGCGGGTGAGTTTCCTATGCCCCGCCCGCGATGTTTACCGGGCTCGTCGATGCGCAGGGGGTTCTCCGCGCCCGTAAAATTGCGGGCCGCGGCGGCGCACGTCTCACGATCCATGCACCCTACACCGATATCGTCCTTGGGGAGTCGATCGCGGTCGACGGCGTCTGTCTGACGGTCGACCGTATTTTGGCAACCGGCTTCGAAGCCGACGCATCTTCAGAAACGCTGGAGAAATCGACACTTGGTGGCGAGGCGATTGGCGCGACGATGAACCTGGAGCGGGCGATGCGCGCCGATGGGCGCTTCGGCGGACACATCGTCTCCGGACACGTCGACGGTGTAGGCCACCTGGTGCGCCGCGAACCGCTTGGAAACGCAGAAAAATTCGTCTTTTCCATGCCGAAGGAATTGGCGCGCTTCATCGCCGAAAAGGGGAGCATCACGATCGCGGGGACGAGCCTCACCGTGAACGAAGCCGGCACCGAGCAGTTCGACGTCGCGGTGATTCCGCACACCGGCGCGCGGACGAAGCTCGATGGGCTCACCGCCGGCGCCCCGGTCAACCTCGAAGTCGACGTTGTGGCCCGCTACCTCGCACGTTTGCTCGCGTTTGGTGCGCCGTCCGCCGCTGCGGGCGGGGCCGCTGGGGAATCTTCCGACGACGCGTGGCGCTCCCGCCTCGCCGCACTTGGCTATCTGTGAGGTCCGCGATGTCTCAGGAAAACGATACCGAACTCCACGCCCGCGTAACCGCCGCCATCGCCGACATCCGTGCCGGCAAGATGGTGATCGTCGTCGACGACGAAGATCGCGAAAACGAAGGGGATCTCACGATGGCCGCCCAGTTCATCACCAAAGAGGCGGTGAACTTCATGGCGACCTGGGGGCGCGGGCTCATCTGCCTGACGCTCACCGAAGAGGCGGTCGAGCGCCTCGGCCTCCCGCTTATGGCCGTCCCTGGCCACGGGCAGCCCCAGCTCGGCACTGCGTTCACGGTCAGCATCGAGGCGCGCCACGGCGTCACCTCCGGCATCAGCGCCGCCGATCGCGCCCACACGATCCGCGTCGCCATCGATCCGAACAGCCGCCCCGCCGACCTCGTGACGCCGGGCCACGTCTTTCCGCTCCGCGCCCGCCGCGGCGGCGTGCTCGTCCGCACCGGGCATACGGAAGGTTCCGTCGATCTTGCACGCCTTGCCGGCCTCGATCCTTCGGGAGTGATCTGCGAGATCATGAACGACGATGGCAGCATGGCTCGTATGCCCGATCTTGAGAAGTTCTCGAAGAAACACGATCTGAGAATCGTCTCGATTGCTGATTTGATTCAGTACCGCGCCCTCTCGGAACGCCTCGTCCGGCGCGTTCAAGAGGGGACGATTCAATGGGAAGAGAACGGCTCCACGTGGCGTGCGGTTCTCTATGAAACCATGACCGGCGGCGTCGGCATGGAGACCCGCGACAATGACGGCCGCTCCGACGGGCGTGAGCGCCAATTCGTCGCGCTCGTCAAAGGGGAAATCGACGGCAGCAAGCCGACGCTTTGCCGGGTCCACACCGGCGCGCTGATGCCCGACCTCTTCACCTCGCTGCGGACCGACGCCGCGACGCCGGATCCCCGCAGCGGAGCGCGCCTCCGTCAGGCGCTCGCGCAAATTGAGCGAGAAGGTTCTGGGATTTGTGTCTATCTGCCGCCGCGCGGGTCCCTCGCCGACGACTTCGCGCGCCTCGTCGGGCGCTCCGAGGAGACGCCGGCGCCGCGCACCGGGGAGGACGGCCCGCTCCGTGAGTTCGGTCTTGGCGCCCAAGTCCTTGCCGATCTTGGAGTCAAGCGCCTCCACCTCCTGACGAACAATCCCCGCAAGATCAAGGGGCTCGGTGGCTTTGGTCTCGTCGTCGAGGGGGCAGTCCCCCTTGAGCCGCTCCCCACGAAGTCCTGATTTCAAACGCCGAATCCATCCAAGGAACTGACGATGACCACCCTCCTCGAAGGCAAGCTTCAAGTCCCGCAAGGGGCGCGTATCGCGATCGTTTCTGGTCGCTTCAATCACTTCATCGTCGATCGTCTCGAAGACGGCGCGAAGGACGCGATTCACCGCCACGGCGGCGATCTCAACCTGGTGACCGTTGCCAAGGTGCCGGGCGCGTGGGAAATTCCGTTGGCGGTGAAACGCTTTGCCGCCTCCGGCAAGTTCGATGCGGTCATCGCGCTCGGCGCGGTCATCCGTGGGTCGACCCCCCACTTCGACTACGTCGCCTCGGAAGTTTCGAAGGGGATCGCGCACGTTTCTCTGGAGCACGGGATTCCGGTCGCCTTCGGTGTGCTCACGGTCGATTCGATTGAGCAGGCGATTGAGCGTGCAGGGACGAAGGCGGGGAACAAGGGCTGGGAGGCGGCAACTGCCGTCATTGAGATGGTCTCGCTGCTCGCCGGCATGAAAGAGGCGGGGCTCTGATGACCCGTCCTGGCGTAACCGGTGCCCGTCGTCGCGGTCGCGAGGCGGCCCTCCAGATTCTCTTCGGCGTCGAGCTCGCGGGGACGACGGCCACACGCGCAACCGACCATTATTACAAGGCTTTCGATGGAGAGCCCGAAGGTCGCGACTACGCGCGCGTCCTTGTTGAGGGGGTCGAGTCGTCGCTCGCCAGCCTCGATGAGGCGGTCCAAAAGGCGTCGGTCCATTGGCGCCTGGAGCGCATGGCCCGCGTCGATCGGAACTTGCTCCGCATTGGCGCCTACGAGATCCTCCACCAGCCCGACGTCCCGGTCGCCGTCCTCCTCGACGAAGCGATCGAACTCGCAAAGCTCTACGGAACCGAGGATTCGCCGGCATTTATCAATGGGGTTCTGAACCGCCTCGCGGAAGATGCAGGTCGCAAGGAAGCGAGCACGCGGGACTCCTCGCCCCCCTCGCGCAAGAAGCGCTGAATGGTCGATTCGCGGCACCGAGCCAGCCAGGAATTCGCGAACGCCGGACGGACGCTCGCGACACTCCCACGGGATCTCCGTGCCCTCGAGGGGGCCGGACCTGTTGGGCTCGCCGCCGCGATTTTTTCGGATGAACGGCCACTTCTTGGTGTGCCGTCGCTCGTCGACTTTCGACTTGCCGGGCGGCTCGGCCAGGCGCTTCGCACCGGCGCATTGACGGGCGCGTTCGGTGAGAGGTTCCTCATGCCCCTCGGGCGACGCATCGGCGTCCCCTGGCTGCTCCTTGTCGGCCTTGGTCCACGAGCAACCTTCAATGAGGAACGGGCAGAAGCTGCCTTTGAGTCCCTCTTTGATGCGATCGACGGTCTCCAATGGGCGACCGCCGCGATCGAACCGCCGGGTCTCGCTGCAAGCCTCACGACCGACGAGCAAGCGCTCTCGCTCTTTGGTCGCTTCGGGGCGCGTACCGACGGAATTTTCCTCGTATTGCCGCCGCGAGCCGCCGCCCAGGAGCGCGTGAGCACGCGGGCGCCTGGGAAGGTAGCGACCGAGAGCGGGAAACCGGGGCGACGGTTCCGTCCGTGACTCGGGAATCTTCCGCAAAATCGGTACGTTTCACCGGTGCGGAGGTCGCGGGGTTCTTCGCGGTCGATCCGAAGACGATCCACAATTGGGTCGCACGTGGGGCGCTTGCCGGCGAGTACACGGAGGGGGGCCACCTTCGCGAGATCGGAAGAGCACAC
>JAAFHJ010000414.1 GCA_013298325.1 Myxococcales bacterium
AATTACCGGGAGGAAGACCCCGCCGACGCCGACCGCGTCGCCGCCGACCTGCGTGGAGCCCTGGCCGAAGGCGAGAGCAACAGCGCCGTCGCCGCCGAGCTTCGGCTCACCTTCACCGGCGTCCGCCTCCTTTACGGAAAGGCGATCGCCGCCGCCCACTTCGCCTTCTACGGCGAGCCGGAAGCGGCCCGCTTTTTGAGCCTCGCCGCCGAGCTCCGACGCAGTGCGAAGCCGAAGAAGAAGGCAAAGGCGCCACAACCGGCCTGAAGCACCGCCCGGTGCGGAGCCTCCCCTCCCCTCCTCTCCTCGGAAGCGACACGAGTGGGGCAAAGTGCCTCACGACGGCGGGGCGGCTTTCGTGGCACCGTCTCAGGTGCTGACGGGCGCCGGAATCGGCGGTTCTTCAGCGTTTGTATGGCTGCTCGCCGTTTTCTGACCCCCCACGCCGACGAGCACCTGGCTGTTTTTGGAGTGCAGAACCTGTGAGGCCGACAGTGCCCCCCTTTTCATCGCCTCGCTCGCAGTCCTTGGGCTCGAGCGGGGCGCTCCTTTTTTGGTTCGTCACCACAGGCGCTTCGCTTGGAGGCCACAAAAGCGCCTGTGCAGCGCCCTCGTAGAGCCCCTCCTGGCGGCGATCGCGAGGAAGCGCTCCGGGGCGGAAGTGCTCGGTATTCGGGCCCTTTGTGACGTCGAGTACGCAGGTTCCTAGCGGAACGTTTGCCTTAAGGCACCTGGTCGCGAAGCCACGTCTCCAGGTCGATCTTCACGCGGAATTCGTTCGGCACCACGCCGACCTTCCCCTCCAGATGCACGCGGACCGCCCCGCCGACGGTGAGGCGATCGGCGGGGGTGACCGTCGCCGTCCCCTCGAAGCGACTGCTTAAATTCGCAGCGCTTTTTTCGTAGACGAAGGTCGTCCGCCCGGGGAGTTCGAGCTCCAAAGCGCCGACCTCCGCCCGGCCGTTCGCAACCGCAAGGGCGAGGGCGAGGCGCATGCGGCCGTTCGCCGGGGCGACGTAGGTCGTCGTCATCCCGCCATGACGAAAGCGCCCAAGCACGAGCTCCTGGCGGTCGGCCAACGCCCCGCCGTCGGTCAAAAAGCCGCCCCGTTCGCCGGCGCTCAAGAGCGCCCCCGCAAAGGCCTCGAGAGGATCCCGGCGCTGGGCCTCCGGGGACGCCCCTTCGGAAGTCCCCAGACTTACCTTTGTTTCCGCCTCTACAGGCGGGCCGGCGTCGCCGGCGGGAGCGGCGGCGTAGAGGGGCGTGCTCCCTTCGAGGGCCTCGAGGGTGATCGTCCCCCGGCTCCGCGGCGGCAGCGTCGCCACGCCCCGGGTGCCGAGGCCGGAAAAGCGCCGCACCAGGCGCTCGCAGCGGGATCGTTCGGTCTTTCCCAGTGGTTCGCAGCGGATCGCCTCCCCGGTCGTCGCCGCCTCGCAGCCGGTCTTTTCCGCGTAGGCGCGGAGCCCCGTACAGGCGACGTAGGCCCCTTCCGCGAGCGCCACGCACAGCGGATCGCGGCCACTTCGCCGGTCATTTTCCTGGGCGAGCGGGCAGAGCGCCCCCTCTTTGCGGACGATGGCGACGTCGCGCAGGCACCGGAGGCGCAACGTCGACGATTGGAGCCCTCCGCAACGGGCCGTCTCCCGGGTTTTCAGCGCATCGAGGGCGAGGCAGGCGTCGTCGACGAGCACCTCGTAGCCGAGGGCGTCGAGGGCATCGCCGAGCACCGGATCTTGCTCCTGGTGGCGGCTCCGGCAGTCTTCAAGGGTCGAAAACCGCTCGATTTCTTGCGCCAACGGCACCGAAGGGGCTTCGGGAGGGGGCGCCTCCAACGCCGCAATCGACGACGCGACCGCGCGCACCTCCGGCGGCGGCTCCTGGCGCTGCGCCGGCTTCTTGCAGGCGGTCGTGAGCCCCGCAGCCACGGCGGCAACTGCGAAAGATCGCAGCCAAAACGCCGAAAATCGAGGGGCTAAAGGTGCGCAATGCATACAAATAGGCGGAGCGGCGCCGGCGTTCGGGGAACACCGAAGTTGACTACTGAACAAAAAGACAGTATCACCGAACTCCGCGCGAGCGTTTACAGCACAGGAACGGCTTCGGCGCTGCACCGGTACCACCCGGACCTAGCCAGGTACATCCCGGTACCTGCCACGCCGCCGACCTGCCGCTTCCCCGTCCCAGGAGCCCCGCCATGCAAGACCCGAAGGATCGCCTCAAGTCGCTCGAGAACGCCGTCGCCTCCATCGAAAAGGAATACGGCAAGGGCGCCATCATGAAGCTCAAGGAGGGGGAGTCCTTCCACCCGGACATCGGCGTCCTCCCGACGGGCAGCATCGGCCTCGACATCGCCCTCGGCATCGGCGGCTACCCGCGCGGCCGTATCATGGAAATCTTCGGACCGGAGTCGTCGGGCAAGACGACCCTCACCCTCCACGCCATCGCCCAGGCCCAAAAGGCCGGCGGCGTCGCCGCGTTCATCGACGCCGAGCACGCCCTCGACCCGGCCTACGCCCGCAAACTCGGCGTAAAGACCGACGAACTCCTCGTCTCCCAGCCCGACTTCGGCGAGCAGGCCCTCGAAATCGCCGACATGCTCGTCCGGTCGAACGCCGTCGATCTCATCGTCGTCGACTCGGTCGCCGCCCTCGTCCCGAAGGCGGAAATCGAAGGGGACATGGGGGACAGCCACGTCGGTCTCCAGGCCCGTTTGATGAGCCAGGCGCTCCGCAAGCTCACCGCCACCGTCGCCCGCTCGAACTGCCTTTTGATCTTCATCAACCAGATCCGTATGAAGATCGGCGTCATGTTCGGCAGCCCGGAGACGACGACCGGCGGTAACGCCTTGAAATTCTACTCGTCGGTCCGTCTCGACATCCGCCGCATCGGCAGCATCAAAGAGGCCACCGCCGCCGCCACCGGCGGAAAAGGGGAGCCCCAGGTCGTCGGCAACCGGACGCGCGTCAAGGTCGTGAAGAACAAGATGGCCCCGCCGTTCCGCGAGGTCGAATTCGACATTCTCTACGGCCAGGGCATCAGCCGCGCCGGCGACGTGATCGACCTCGCCTCCGAGCTCGGCCTCGTCGAAAAGAGCGGCGCCTGGTTCTCCTACCAGGGGGAGCGCATCGGTCAGGGGCGTGAAAACGCGAAGACCTACCTCGAGCAGCACCCGGAACTGATGGAAAAGCTGGAGAAGCTGATCCTCACCAAGCACAACATCGTCCGCGCCGGCGACAAGGCCGAGCTCGCGGCGAAGCCGGCAGCAGCGGCGAAAGAGGCGGCAAAAGACGCGCCGAAGGAAGAGAAGAAGGCCGGAAAGCCGGCCAACTGAGCGCAGGCCGCAGCTTCGTATTTTTAGGGAAATGCGAGCTGCATTCTCGATGGCCCCACGCGGAAGCTGTCTTAGAGTGCCGCTCGTGCCTGCTCTGCCCCCCCCGGTTCCCCGTGCTCCGCGTGCGCCCCGCCGCCCGTCGGTAGCGCTCGCGATCGCCGTCTGCCTCGGAACGCTTTGCCTCCCCCCGACCGCCCTCGCCAAAGGGAAGGAGGCGCTGCCGCCCGAGGTCGCCAAGGCCGACCGCGCGGAAAAGAAAGGGGACTGGAACGGCGCCCGGACCGCGCTCCTCGCCGCCTACGAGAAGAAGAAAATCCCGCTGTTGGCCTTCCGCCTCGCCCAGGTCGACGAGAAGGTCGGCGCCCTCGGCCAGGCCTTCGCCCACTACGACGACGTCCTCCAGGGGGAGGTCCCGACCGGTGCCGACGGCAAGCCGGATCCGGAGGCGGTCACCCTCCGCGACAAAGCGCGGACGGCCCAGTTCCGCCTCCAAGCGACCGGCGCCAAGCTGCGCCTGGTGGCCCGAACGGCCGGGAAAAACCCGCAACCGGCGACCGAGCGCTTCTCGATGGTCGTCGACGGCCACCGGTACGTCCTCCACGACGGCGACGCGATCGTCGTCGACCCTGGCCTCCGCACCGTCAAGATCTACGGCGCTGACGAAGTCCTGATTCAAGGGGACGACATTTCGATCGCCAATGGGGATGACCACCCGGTGAAAATCACCGTGGCCGGCGCGCAAGTCGTTCCAGAAGCGCCACCGCCACCGGCCCCCAAGACCGGGACGCCCACCGGGAAAGTCCTTGGTTACAGCGCGCTTGGCCTCGGCGCCGCCGGTCTCGGAACTGGCATCGTATTCGGCGTGCTCTCCAAGGGGACGCGAAACGATCTTTCGAACGTGTGCGTCGCCAATCAATGCCCGGAGAGCGCCCGGAGCACCTACTCAAAGGGGACGACCCAGGCGACGGTGTCGACGATCGCCTTCGTCGCCGGCGGCCTCTTTGCGGCGACCGGAGCCCTTCTCCTCGTGACGAGCAGCTCCTCCGCGAACGAAGCACGCCCCGCCCCGCGCGCCGGCCACGTCCACCCCTACGTCACACCGAACTCGCTCGGCGTTCAGGGGGCGTTCTGATGAAGCGCCACCAACCTATCGGTCTTGCTCGCGTATTTCGTCTGCTTGGTGGGGCCGCCTGCGTGCTCACCTTCGCCGCCTGCCAGGCGATCCTCGGCTACGACGATCTCTCCTTCACGCCGCAGGGCCCCGCCGACGCGACCCTCCCCGACGTCTCCGTGCCGGACGTCGCGACCATCGATGCCTTCGCCGACGCCGTCACCGACGGTCGCGCCGATGGCGGTGATGCTGCCGCGGTAGACGCAACGGTGGTCGCCGACGGCGGCCCGCAAGCCTGCACACGGACCTCCTGCGCCGCCAACGCCTATTGCGACGACGCAACCAAGAAATGCGCGTGTGATCCAGGGTTTGCGACGAATGGCGGCGACTGTCGCCCCA
>JAAFHJ010000417.1 GCA_013298325.1 Myxococcales bacterium
CGAAGAGCCGGTCGCCCACGGAGCAGATGCTCAGGACCGCGAAAGCGGCGCAATCCTCGTCGGAGGCGCGGCGTCGACGGCGAGCGAGACTGGGGTCGACGGAGCCCCCGAGGCATTCTCGACCTGCGATTCCTACGCGCCACCTTCGCTCCCGGCGTCCCAGCGCAAGACGCCGACGCTCCCCTACTTGGCGGTGCCCGCCGACCTTCCGGCGTGGAGCGACGTTGACGTTGAAGACGCGCCGTCGTCGACGGTCACCGCAAAAAACGTTGCGATTCCCATCATTCAGCCGCGCTGGGTCGCCGACCTTCCCCTCGCGAGTTGCCGGCGGCCGGGGCTCTTCGGGACGCTCGGAGAGGACCTCGACGCGCTGCGCAGCGCCGGGGTCGACGTATTGGTCTCGCTGGAGGCCGAGTGGGAGCTCCCCGCAGCGGCGGTCGAAGCGAGCGGAATCCTTCATATCCATGCGCCCGTCGCCGACGGCGGAGTGCCGACCGCCGACCGGCTCCGCGAGCTTTGTGAACGGATCGACGCCCATATCGTCGCCGGCCGCCGGGTCTGCGTGCAATGCAAAGGGGGCGTCGGACGCACCGGGACCGTGCTCGCCAGCTATTTGATGTGGCGAGGAGCCGACCGCGAGCGCGCCGTCGAGACGATCCGGCGCTTCGAACGCCGCTTCGTCAGCACCGCTGCGCAAGAGCGCTTCTTGGCAGACGTCGACGAATCCCCACCGTTCGTCGACCGGCGCTCGGGCTAAACGCCGAGCCGATGCAAAATCGCTGAAATTACTGGAGACCGACGACGACAGCAGTCGTCCGCGCTTGGGTGTCCCCCTGACCGAGCTGGCCCGCCGAATTGTCGCCCCAGCAGGCGACCGAGTGGTCGTCGAGGAGCGCGCAGGCGTGGGAGCGGCCGACGGCGATCGCGGTGGCGGTCCGCCCCGCCGGCAACGAGACAGCGACCGGCGGGTTGGTACGGGCGCTCGTGGCGCAGAAGACCGATCCGTCGTCGACGAGCGCGCAAAACATGGAAATACCTGCGCCGATCGCCGTCGCGCGGCGCGGGAGCGTCCATCGATGGCCGCCGTTCACAAGGCCGCCCCCCGGTGGGTTGAACCAGGCGCGTACCGTCCCGTCGTCGAGGAGGGCTAACGGTTCGTTCCCCGTGAGGGAGGCGGCGACGATACGTCGAGGCATATCGCGCCCTTCCACGCGATCGAAGAAGCGGATGCGGGTGAGGTTTGCCCCCATCGTCCCTGGCGTGGTCCCGGCCGGCGCGATTCCCCAAGGTGCCGGCCCGATGTAGGGTGGCCCCCAACAGCCGACGCTTCCGTCGTCGATGAGCGCGCAGTTGTGGCGAGCAGCGGGCGTCGCGGCGCTTGCGTGACCGGGGCCAATGTCGATCGGGGCGGCGATCGGGGCGGCGTCTTGGCCAGCTGGGATGGCGTTGCCGAGGGCGAGCCCGAGTTCGCCGGTCCCCCAGCACTTGAGATCGACGCCGTCGAGGAGCGCACAGGCCATCGTCGGGCCGACAAAGATCCGCTTCGCCGACCGCCCGCCGAGGTTCACCGGCGCGAGGTTTGCCCCGAGCTGGCCAGGGGCGTTCCCCGCCGGGACGCCGTGGAAGCGCGCCCCCCAGCACTTCACGGAACCATCGGCAAACAATGCGCAATTCGTCGTCCAGCCGGCGGCGACGTCGACGACGGCCGACGCATTTTGCCCGAGGTCGACGAGCGGGAGGGCGGCGCCGAGCTCGTTCGGGCCGTCGCCGCGGGCGTCGGTCGTGCCGAGGCCGAGCTCGCCGAAGCTGTTTGACCCCCAGCACTTGATGCGACCGCCAAAGCTCGCGCAGGTGTGATCGCCGCCGGCAGTGATCTGTGTGATCGGCCCGAGGACGACCGGCTTCGGCGGGACCGTCCCGATGCCCTTCGACGGGGGCGACGCGCTCGGTGCGGGCGGTGCCGACGGCGCCGTCGACGCCAGCGGAACCGGCGGGCGCGTCGGTGAAGCGGCAAGCGACCCATCCAGCGGCTTCGGCGTCTGCGCGAAGGCAAGCGTCGCGAAAGGCAGGCTTGCGAGCGTAACGAAAGCGAGGAGACGGGCACGAGCAGGTTGCATATAAGCGGTTGACTGTACCTTTCGCACGTACCGATACGAGAGCAAATCGGCTGCCTTGGAGTGCGGGCGGCCGGGAAACCCTCCTCCAAAGGGCCGGGAGTGCGGTAAGGCGGCGCCGTGCCTCGCCGGATGCCCCCCTCGAACCCGATTGCGATGCGCGTCGTCGTCGTGGCGGGGTTTGCAGCGGCGACGGCGGCCGCCACGGGCGTGGCGAACGCGGAACCTGCGGCGACGGATAAGCCAACGTCTTCGCTGAGCTGGGTGCGGCTTCCCGGCGCAGAAGGGTGCCTTTCGGCGGCCGACTTGGGCGGTCGCGTCGAAGAGAAGCTGGGGCGAGCGGCGCTGGTTTCGGCGAGCGCCGCCGAGCGATCTGTCGAAGCGCGCGCGGAACGGCTCCCCTCAGGGCGTTTTCGCGTGATCGTGACCGGGTCGCGCCGCGACGGCACGACGCTCGGTAGCCGGGAGCTCGAAGGGGCGACCTGCAAGGGGCTGGAGGACGGCCTCGTCCTTGTGATCGCCCTCATGATCGACCCGGATGCGTTCGCGGCGCCGCGGCCAGAGCCGGTAGCGCCGGTTCCGCCGGTGCCCGCTCCGCCGACGGTCATCGTGCAAGAGCGCGTGGTTGTTCGGGAAGTGCCCGTGCTCGTGCCCACGGAGCCTCGCCCCAGCGCCATGCGTTCCGTCGACGCTCGGCTCTCCGTCGGCGCCGCGTTTGGTCGGGGCCCCGACGCCGGATTCCTCGTTGCCGGTGGACTCCGCATCCCGACCGGGAGCCACTTTGCGGTGAGCGTCGGGGCTGAAGGCGCCTTCGCCGGTTCGGTCACCACCGTCGCCGGCACCCTCGCCCTTTGCGCGGAGACGCCCCTCGTCGGACGCCTTCGCGGCGGACTTTGTGGGGGCCTCCGCGGCGGCGCCTACTTCGCGCAAGGCTCTGGATTCTCAAGCAATCGCGCCGCGGCCGACGGCCTCTTCGATGCGACCCTCGCCCCGGAACTCACCCTCCCCGTCGCCGGTCGCGCGTTTGTGGCCGTCGCCGCCGGGCTCTCGGCCCCCCTCGTTCGCCAGCGGCTCGTGGTCGCCGGGCCGAACGGCGCCGTCACCCCCGTCTACACGCGGCCGGCGATCGGCGGCGAGGTGCTCGTCGGCGTCGGCTTTGCGTTTGCGTCGTCGGAACGCCGCCCATGAGCGCAAAAAAGCTCACCTTTGCCGATGCCTATGCGCAGGAGGTCACCTTCGTGTGGCGGTCCTTGCGGCGGATGGGCGTCCCGGCGCGGAACGTCGAGGATGCCTGCCAAGAGACCTTCGTCGTCGCCCACCGGAAGTACGCCGAATTCGAAGTTCTTTCCGACGGTTCCCTGCGCGGCTGGCTCTTTGCGATCGCGATGCGCGTCGCCGCCGACTACCGGAAGCGCGCCCACGTGCGGCGCGAAGTGTTTGCCGACGAGCCGATCGACGTGCCGAATTCCGAGCGGGCGACGGCCGCCGTTGCAGAAAAGCAGGCGCGCGCGCTCCTCGATGGCATTCTGGACGGCCTCGATGAGGAGAAACGTGCGGTATTTGTGCTGTTTGAGCTCCAACAGCTCCCGATGAGCGAGGTCGCAACGATCGTCGGCTGCCCGGTCGCGACCGCCTACTCGCGCCTGCAGGCGGCGCGGGAACGCGTTGCTGAGGCGATCGCACGGATCCAGGCTGCCGAGGGGCGACGATGACCAAGCAACCGTCCGAACTTCAACCGCTCCTCGACGATCCGACGACGCCGGGCCCCCTCGCCGACGCCCTCCGCGCCGCCGCTAACGACGGTCCGTCGCCGGCGGAAATCGCCCGTCTTACCGCGTCGTTGGGGGCCGCCCTCCCGACGGGTGCCCTCGCGCCACGCTCGCTTGCTACCGGCGCGAAGACCTTCGGCGCGAAGGCGGTGGCGGCGATGGTCGGCGCCGGCATTGCGGCCGGGGTCGTGGCCGGCGTGGTTGGGTCCCGCCTTGTCGGCACGGGCGACCCGGAGATCCAGTCGGGGGAGACGACGGCGGCCCTTCCATCCGCGTCCGCGGCGGCATCCGCGTCGGCGTCGGCGCTTTCTTCGAGTTCTTCCGCGCCATTGGCCCCTTCTGCGAGCGCGCCGCTGCCCGACCCGTCCCGGCCGCTGCCGGTCGCAACGGTGACTGGCACCGCGCCGTTGCCCGCAAATCCGCCGGTTCCGAGCGAAACGGCCCTCCTCGATCGCGGCCACCAGGCGCTTCGCAGCCAAAACCCGGCCGCCGCGCTCGCCGCTGCCGAAGAGCACGCGCGCGCCTATCCCCGCGGAACCTTTGCCCAAGAGCGCGAGGTCATCGCGATTGAAGCGCTCGTCGCCCTCGGTCGCCGCCCGGAAGCGGCGAAACGCGCCGGCCGCTTTCGTGCCGCCTTCCCAGGGTCGGCCCACCAGGCCCGCATCGATAGCCTCGTCGGGGGACCATGAGACGATTTGCCGGCCTCCTACTCGCCCTCGCCCTGCCCGCCGCCTGCACCCGCGACCTGGTCATCGGTGCCGACGAGGCGGCCCCCACCGCCGACGGCGGCCTCGCGGACGATGGAAGTGTTGCGACCGACAGCGGCACCGAGACCGACGGGGCGCCTCGGGATGCTTCCCCCGATGCAGCCTGCGGCGTCACGCTCGTGCCGGGCGGCGCGCCGGTCGCGATCGAAATCGCCAACGAGCCCTACGTTGGCGTCACC
>JAAFHJ010000427.1 GCA_013298325.1 Myxococcales bacterium
ACCGTTCACGTGACGCCCCCTTCCCCGCCCCGCGCATCCTCGCTCGCATCCACGGGCGGCCGAGACGCCGGGGACGGCTCGACAAAGGCGCTCCTCGTCGCGGCGGCGCGAGACCTTTTTCTGGAGGCGGGGCCGGCCCATTTTTCCCTGCGCGAAATCGCCCGACGGGTCGGCATTTCGGCGCCGGCGGTCTATCGCCATTTCGATGGCAAAGAGGCGCTCCTCGCCGCCGCCTGCACCCAGGGTTTCGCCGTCTTCGGCAGCTACCTCGTTCGCGCGCTAAGCGCGCCGACCCCCCAGGCCCGGCTGCGGGCGACCGGGGCGGAATATCTGCGCTTTGCGCTCGAAAACCCTCTTGATTACCGGTTTATTTTTATGGGTGTCCCCGAAGATGCGCGACCGCCGAAGCCGCGCTCCGGGCCGACACCGGGCGGCCTCACCGCGCTCCCCCAGGACACGACCTTCCGCCTGCTCGTCGATCGGGTGCGAGAGTGCATCGACGCGGAAGTGCTCGCGAAAGGGGATCCCGACGAGACCGCCGTTCTCATTTGGGCCCACGTCCACGGTCTCGTTGCACTGCGCCTTTCCGGACACCTCAGCGCCGTCGGTGACGGTCACGCCTTTGCCGCCTTCTACGAGCGCTCCGTCGACCGCCTCCTCGAGGGGCTCCGCCCCTAGCCCCTTTTTTTGCCGCCAACGTTAACACTGTTCACTTCCATCGCCGCCGAGGAACGCCATGACCGCAAAACATCCGAGAGTGACGAGTGCCGCCGATGGAGACGTCGTCGTCTTCCTGATCGGCATGCGCATCAATCGTTGGTGGAAGTTCTGGCAATGGCTCCGGACGGCCAAGGCGATGGGGCAGATGCTCCGCGAGCTCGCGACCCATCCCGAGCTCGGCTACCTCGGCTCAGAGTCGTGGTTCGGCCAGACGACGATCATGGTCAGCTACTGGAAATCGATGGAGGATCTGCTCGCCTACGCAAAAATGCGAAACGCGGAGCATCTCCCCGCGTGGCGCGCGTTCAATCGGCACATCGGGACGAACGGCGACGTCGGCATTTGGCACGAAACCTACCGGGTCGCCGCTGGCTCCCACGAAAGCGTCTACGTCAACATGCCGACGTTTGGGCTCGCGAAGGCGTGGGGGGAGCGCCCCGCCACCGGCCCCCGCGAATCGGCCGCTGGGCGCCTCGCCGCGAACAAGATCGCAGCGGTGCAAGCGGCCGAATCTCAATGAAAATCAGTTCATCCCTCGGAAGCCATCGAGCGCGCGTAGGCGGGGCGGGCCTTGCAACGGGCTACCCAGGCGACGATGTGGGGGAACGCGGCGACGTCAACCTGCATGTGGCCGAGCCAGTCGATGAGAGAAAGCAGGTGGGTATCGGCCAGCGTGTAGGTGCCGAGGAGGTAGTCGCGGCCGTCGAGGGCGTCGTTCAAGATGCGGAGACAGTTGTCGATTTCGCGACGCCCGACTTCGCCCGCCTTTGCGTTGTGGTGATCGGCCGGCGTCCACGCGCTCGTGTTGCGGCTCCACTGGTAGATCGCGTCGACGAGGGTCACGCCGCCCCAGGCGATCCAGCGCATCGCCTCGCCGCGCTTCGGACCGGGGGCCGGGTAGAGGCCCTTCTCGACGCCAAACGTTTCGCCGAGGTACATCGTGATCGCCGTCGACTCCCAGACGACGCCGCCGTCGTGGTCGATGACGGGGACCTTCGCGTTCGGATTGATCTTAAGGAATTCCGGGGTCTTGGTGCCGCCGGCGCGAAGATCGATCTTCACGCGCTCGCAGGGCACTTCGAGCTCCTCGAGGACGAGGGCGGTGACGGAAGCGGTCGACATCGGCGCGAAATAGAACGTAAGGCTCATGGCTCTCTCCGGTGGAAACGGTCGCAGTTACGGAACGCGCGTTCAGTAACCAAAGGAACGGCCCCGTGCAAGCAGAACCGTCCGCCGGCGACTAGCGATAGCGCCCGCCGCAGCCGCTGAAGCTCGGAACCGGCGGGTGGCACAGCGCCGGCGAACGGTTCCCGAAGGGGCGTGAACGGGCGGCCCTTGGCGGTGGACCGGCGTTGTTACTTAGAGGGATTCCCGAGGCAGGCGACCTCATTCGTATAGGTGGCGCCGTTCTTTGGATTTTTCGTGTGGGCACACAAAAGCAGCTCTTGGTGCCCGCAGCCGCGAACTTCAAACGCCGTTTTTTGGTCGAGTTCCGCGAGCACTTCGGCGCGGCGGGCCTCCCAGACCTTCCGTCGTGCCGGGTCTTCCGCAACCTCTTTCGGCGGCTCCTTTGGGGTCGTTTCGGTGGCGATATGCCACTGGGCGATCACCGCAGCTGCATCCAAGTCGCTCCGCTCTATGGTTTGGACTTGCTCCGGCGGGCAACTGTACAGGAGCGAATAGCTCTCCGTCGCGCCCGCCCCAAGCGTCTTGCAACCGACCAATGCCGCAAGGAAAACTGGAGACCAACGATTGCTCAAAGCTTGGGATACCGCCCGACCCACGGGGCCGCCGCTTCAAGTTGTCCGGCGAGCGAGAGGAGTGTTGCTTCGTCGCCGAAAGGGGCAATGAACTGGACGCCAATCGGCAAGTTGTGGCGATTGACGTGGAGCGGAAGGCTCATTGCCGGCTGCCCAGTCATGTTGAAGAGCATCGTGTTCGGCGTCTTCTCAAAAGAGGCCTTCGAAAGGTCGTCGAGGGCACGCTCAAGCAGCGCACGAACCGGGGCCCGGCGAAGAAGCGCGAGCCCGGCGCGCTCGGCCGGTTTCAGCGCGAGTTCGCCGATACGGGCTGGTGGGTGGGCGAGCGTCGGCGTTGCGAGCAGATCAAAGGTGCCGGCGGTCGGCGCAGAAAGCGTTGAAAACGCGCCAGAAACCGCCCGTGTCGCCGCGAACATCGTGCCGCGCGCCTCTTCGAGATCGACCGCCGAGAGCGCCTCGCCGAGTTGGTGGAGGAACCAGGTCGCCGGCTCGAAATTCGCCGCGTCGACCTTCCGCCCGGTGAGTCGGGTCGTCTCGCGAACCGCCGCAGAAACGCCGGCCGCGACAATCACCAGGTAGGCCCGCCGGAGGGCGTCTCGGCCGTGGAGACCGTGGGCGGGGAGCGGGAGCGTCGTCGGAAAGACGTCGTGGCCGAGCGCCTCGCAGGCCCGCATCGCCTCGCCAAGGGCATGAGTGCAGTCTGCATGGGTATCCTTGCCGAAGATCGACTGCGACGTGAATCCGATCCGGAGGCGGCGAGGCAACTTGGTCACCGCTGCAAGGAAATTTCCTGGGTACGGCGCCGGGGGCGGACCGTAGGGCGCACCAACGTCGCCGCGTTTCGGGTCGGCCCACGTTGCGTCGAGGAAGGCGGCGCTGTCGCGGACCGTCCGGGAAACCACGTGGGGCACGACGAGGCCGTTCCACCCCTCGCCGACGGGGCCGAGCGGCATGCGCCCCCGCGTCGGCTTCAGCCCAAAGAGCCCGCAGGCCGACGCCGGAATGCGAATCGATCCGCCGCCATCCCCCGCGTGGGCCACCGGCACGATCCCCGCCGCGACCGCGGCCGCCGAGCCACCGCTTGAACCGCCGGGCGTATGCTCGAGATTCCAGGGGTTTTTCGTCGCGCCAAACAGTTCCGGTTCTGTAAACGCGACAATCCCGAATTCCGGCGTGTTCGTCTTCCCAAAGATCGCGAGTCCGATCTCCTTGTAGCGACGAAACAGGTCGGAATCGGTCGGGGCCTGGTAGTCGCGAAGGGCCCGAGATCCTCCGCAAAATGGCGCATTTGCGAGGGTTCCGTCGAGGTCCTTCACCAAAAATGGCACGCCCCAGAACGGCGCGGCTGAAGGCTCGGCAGGCAGCTCGCCGATGGCTGTCGCCGCGAAACGGTGAATGACTGCGTTGATCTTCGGATTGACTGCGTCGCAGCGCGCTTCGGCAGCGGCGAGCACTTCCGCCGGTGAAACCTCCTTCTTGCGAAGGCGTTCGGCGAGTCCGAGGGCTTTTTTTTTACGATACGCGAACCGCGCCTCCGCCTTGGCGAATTCAGGACGCCGACGGGCGTACACGGGCGACGGCGATGGCGGCCGCCAGACCACCGAGGCGCTGGGCGTCGGCAACCGCTTCGTCGCGCGGCGGTTCCGGCGCACGGCGGCGGCGCGCGACGATGGCGCGAAAGGCGACCGCCCCCGGGATCGCGCGGAATTCCTTCATGGTTTCTGGAGTCCCGGCGCCGCGAAGTGCCGCGAGGAGCCCGGCGG
Source organism: Myxococcales bacterium (assembly GCA_013298325.1). Classification (GTDB taxonomy): domain Bacteria; phylum Myxococcota_A; class Polyangia; order Polyangiales; family Polyangiaceae; genus JAAFHJ01. The sequence continues at coordinate 4,244 of JAAFHJ010000427.1, forward strand.
CCGCCGTCGAACCGGCCGCCGCGCGCTCTTCGAGGAGGGCCCGCGCGAAGGCCTCATCGCCGAGCAGGTAGCCACGCACGGCGACCGCCTCCGGCGCGAGCGCCACCTTCCTTCGGCGGCTTGCGACGCGCTCGGGCGCAAACGTAAATGCATCGTCGAGGGCGAGCGTCGCCACCGGCTCCGGGAGCGGCCCGACGCTCAGGTTCCGTTGGGCGAGGAGCGCATCGGCAATCGCCCCCGAGAGTCGGGCGGCGCCGAGGGTATCTCCGGCGGCGAGACGAGCTTCAACCGCCTGAAATGCCTCCCCTTTTGCCGTCGGAACGAGCGCGAGCGCCGCCCCCCAGAGCGCGGGAAGGACCGCCGGATCAGAAGCAGCTCGCGCCGCCGCGACTTTGTCACGACCGTCGGCGTCGGTGCGCGCCGCCAGCGCGAGACGCGCCTGATCGGCTTGCGGTTCCGGGAGGCCCGCCCCGGGATCGACGGGCGGCGGCGGCGGCGGCG
>JAAFHJ010000042.1 GCA_013298325.1 Myxococcales bacterium
GGCGGGAGCAGCCGCGGGTGCAGCGGCGCGGGCCGGGCGGTCGTTGTGGGGGCGATCCTGGCGCTCGGTGCGGGCGGGGCGCTCGTCGCGGCTGCGCTCTTCGCGCGGGGCGGCGGCGATGGTTGCCGCGGTCTTGGTGCGGTCGGGGATGATCTGGACGCGGCGGTCGTGGCCGTTGCCGTTCGACTCGGTGCGGACGCCGACAATGTCGCGGACGGCCATGTGAACGACGCGGCGATCGCGGGGGTTCATCGGATCGAAGGTGACGATCTTCCCTTCGGCGGCGACGCGCTCGGCGAGCTTCGCCGCCATGGCGGCAAGCTGCTCTTCGTGGCGGGCTCGATAGCCTTCCGCGTCGACGCAGATCGGGAGGCGGTCCTCGCCGGGACGGTGGGCAACGCGCGTCGTAAGGTACTGAATCGCTTCAAGAACGACGCCGCGCTTGCCGATCACGCGCCCCGCATCGACCCCCTCGATCTCGATCCGGACTTCGCGGTCGTCTTCGTCCTCGCCGGCGTCCGGCGAGATCGTTGCGTCCGCGTCGAGGTCCATGTGCGCGAGCAGCGTCTGTACAAACTTCAGTGCGCGCTCGGCCTGGATGCCTTCGCCGGAATTCTCTCGATTCGCTTCGTTCACGACATTCCCTTTCCGTGCCTGCGGCGATGCGCCACGAGGACTTTCAACTGCTGCACCTGAATACGTGCTCGCCGTTTCCTCACCGCCTAGGGCGGTTCCGGTCGGACGAGCAGGTGCTCGGCGCTCAGACCGACTTAACCACAATTTCCCCGCTCTGGGCGGCGGCAACCGCGCGACGGGCGTAGGCCTCGACGCCGAGCGTCTGGAGGATATTGAGGACGCTGTTCGTCAGCATGTATACGCCGAGCGCCGCCGGGAGGAAGAGCATCATGACGGTGAAAACGACCGGCATCATGAACGTCATCATCTTCTGTTGCGTCGGATCCATCTCGGCCTGCTGGGGGACGACCTTCGTTTGAAGGAGCATGAACCCGCCGAGCAAGAGCGGCAGAATGTAGAAGCGATCGGGCAAAGAAAGGTCGCCGAACCAGAGGAACTTCACGTGGTAGAATTCCACGGCGGTCTGGATCGTCGAGTACATCGCAACCCAGATCGGCATCGTCGCAAGCTGCGGCAAACAGCCAGTAACCATCGAGACGCCGTGCTTCTTGTGAAGCTCCATCGTCGCGAGCTGGCGCGCCTGCATGTCGTCGGGATACTTCTTTTTCAGTGCGTCGAGTTCCGGCTTAATCTTACGCAGCTTGATGCTGTTCTTGATGCCGGGAAGCGCGAGCGGGAGCAGGCAGAGCTTGAGGGCGATCGTGAGGAGCATGATCGCGATCCCCCAGTTGCCGACCTTTCCGTAAAAGAAGGTCAGGCCGCCGACGAGGATCTTCGCGACCGGCGCGAGCGGGAGCCCGAGGAAGGAGCTGTAGGTGATGAGACCGCCGAGCTGCCCCTTGCCGGCGATGGCGAGCGGCAAGAGAACGCGGTCCTTGGGGCCGTAATAGACGGTCTGCCCGTAGGTCGCCGACTCCTGGGGGGCGAGCTCCTTCGTCGGGTAGACGAGGCGCCCTTCGTAGACGGCGCTCGCGCGGTCTTCGTCGTCCTTCCCTTCGGGGCCGAGGAACTTGGACGTATTGAGCACGCAGTCGGCGGTGCCGCTCTGGGGGACGATCGCCTGCGCAAAAAATGCCGTAGATACGGCCATATAGCGATCGGCACCGGCGACGGTGAACGGACCGTCTTTGAAGTCGTCCTTCGCCTTGTGGGTGATTTCATCCCCCTTGGCGCAGGAGAGGTCGGTCACGTTCGGTGAGACACGACCGAGCTTCCCTTTGATTTCGTCGTTGTAGCGGAAGGCGTAGGCGCCGATCTGGAACTGGTGGCCGCGCTTCTCGGCGGCGAGGTTCTTGATCGTCGTCTCGACGGCGATCTCGTAGGGGCGCTCGGTCGGCTTGAAGGTCTTCGTGACGGCGACGCGGTCATCGGCGTAGCTGTAGCTGCAGGTGCCGGCCGGTGCATTCTGCACCTTCTTCCAGTTGAAGCGGTCGACCTCAAACTGGGTGTCGGCGCCGGGGCCGCGGAAGAGGGTGCGGAGCGAGCGGAAGCGCTCGTGGTCCGGGGTCGTGCCGAGTTCCATCCCCTCGGGACCATTGGCGTAGTGACCGTCGGTCACCGCGTAGTGGACGAGGGCGGCGCCACGGCCGGAGAACTCGGCGCGGTAGCGGGGCCCTTCGAGGACGCAAAGCTCCCCTTCCACCGGCTTCGCGTCGGCGTTTTCCACGCGATCGGGGTCGAAGTCCTTGGCGTTGGTGTACTGGACGAGCGCCGCGGTCGTCGATTTGTGCTCGCCACCGCACCCCTTGCTTCCGAACTTCCAGAAGAGGAGGCCGGCGAGGATAATCAGCGAAATGCGGAGAAGAGCGTTACGATCCATGCGTCTCTTGAAGCGTCTTGGAGGGGGCGGCGCAGGGCGACGCGGGGGGCGGCGGCCCGTCCGAAGAGGGGGCGGTCGCGAGGGCGGTCGAAGGGGCCGCAGCCGGAGGGGGCGGGTCGTAGCCGCCCGGGTGAAACGGGTGGCACTTACAAATGCGCACTAGGGAAAGCAAGCTCCCCCGGAGGGCGCCGTGGTTCTCGAGGCAGGCGACCGCGTAGGCGGAGCAGGAGGGCTCGAAGCGGCAGACCGCCCCGTAGAGTCCGGAGAAGCTCACCTGGTAGCCGCGCACGAAGAGGAGAAGAATTCCTCGCGCGGAAAAGAGGGGGAACTTCGGCGGCGGTTTGGCAAGCACGTTCGGTCAGGCGGTTACCTTGGCTCGCCGGGCGGTTGTGCAAGGGCGCGGGCGACGTTTTTTGCGAGGATCCCGCGCACCGACCGCCATTCGTTGCGGACGTCGCTGCAGGAGAGGCGCTCGGCGCCGGAGCGGGCGATGACCAAGAACTCGACCGGCTCCGGGAACCAGGCATTCGGTCGATCGTGCGGATGTTCCCCGGGAATTCCGAGTCGAAAGGCTTCGCGGCAGAGGCGCTTGATCCGGTTTCGGACCGGCGCCGAGCCGACCTTTTTCGTCACCACGACCCCGAGCCGGGCGGTGGCCGAAGGGCGCGGCGTCGCGGCGACGACGAGCACAAAATGAGGGGTGCGCACCCCCCGCTCGCCGACTTTCTGGAGGCGGACGAAATCGCCACGGCGCAGAATGCGCGCCGCCTTCGGGTAGAGGTATCGGGGGCGGTTCATCGGGGAACGGGGCAAGGAAAAGTCGGAACCAATGGAAAACGGCCCGAACCGGTAGCTTTTACGCTACACAGCCGAGCCGATTCCGATGCGCAACGGAGCGTCTTCACGCCCCAGGAGCTCACTTCTTGTAGGTGCTGACCGTGAGGCGGGCGCGCCCCTTGCGACGGCGATTGTTGATCACCTTGCGACCACCCGGCGTCGCCATACGGGCGAAGAAGCCGTGGGTGCGGAGGCGGCGAGTGTTGTGGGGCTGGTAAGTGCGCTTCATGGCGTGGAAATCCTTTGCGTCTCAGGGTCCGTCCCACGGACCGACGGTGGTGTCGGACGGACCTTCGAGCCGTCTTCGCGGAGCCGTTCGTCGCGAACGGAACCCCGTAAGCCGGCGGAAGGGAGGTCGTGCCGCGAGGCAACGTCGTCCCGTCACTTGGGGCGCGCACCGTCGCATGCTTCGACGAGGGCGTCAAGCCTAGGGAGATCGATCGCTTGCCGATTTTTCGGACGTGGATCTCCGTCCATCGCCGCGCGATTCAGGGTAAAACCGCGCGCGCATGCGCACCCCTAGGAAATCGGCCCGTTCGTCCCGCTCGCTTGCCCTCGCGACCGTTGCTGCCGCCGCCGCGACCGCGCTGCCGGCCGTCGCGAGCGCGCAGTCGCGTACTTTCCACCTCGATCGCCTCGAACTTTGGGGGGCCCCCGACGACGGCGTGACCGTCGCGCGCCCCGTCGTCCAGCCGCGGGCCACCTTCTTCGGGCAGCTCGGCCTCGGGTTCTCGTATGCGCCTCTGCGCACCTCGAACATCACCACCGACACGAAGGCGCTCACCAAGGCGAACGTCGTCACCGCCCAGTTCACGCTGTACGGGAACGCCGGTTTCCAGCTTTTTGACCGGTTCTCCGTCGGCGTCGGATTCCCCGTCAGCTACAACGCCGGCTCCAACCCCGATTACGGCCGCGGCCAGTTCAACCCCACAGGCGGGACGCCGGTCTCTATCGGGGGGGCCGCCGCGGGCGATCTCCGCCTCGACGCCCGCATGGTCGTCGTCCGCTCGAAGGACCGCCAGAGCGCCTTCGGTGTCCAGGGGAGCTTCTTCGCGCCGACCGGCAGCGCCAACATGGGCGGCGACCGCGGCGCCGGGGCGATGGCCCTTCTGCTCGGCGAAACGAAGGTCGGCCCGATCATCCTCGCCGGGAATGCCGGCGTCCACTTCCGGCCACAGAACAGCATCAACGACCCGACCAAGGGGAACGGGCTCGGCATCTCCGACGAGCTCCGCTACTCGGTCGCCGGGTTCCTCCCCCTCGCCGATGGCCGCTACCGGCTCGGCCTCTCGCTGATGGGGCAGACCGGCCTCTCGGGCGCCGGCGATGAGCCCGCCGGCAAGACATTTTTCACGAAGAACAACACACCGTTGGAGTGGCACGCGGAAGGTCGCATGAAGTTCGGCCCCGGCGACGCCTACTGGCTCGGCGCGAGCGCCGGCACGCGCCTCACCTCTGGCTACGGCTCCCCCGACTTCCGCATGCTCGTGCTCGCCGGCACCTACATCCCCCTGGAAGAGAGCTTCGCCAACGCCCCCGACCCGCGCATGAAGCGGAAGGCGCAGTGGAAAAAAGAGGGGGAGGTTGACACCGATCACGACGGAATTCCCGACTATTTGGACGCTTGCCCCCTCATCCCCGAGGACGGAAAGCCGCCGAGCGTCGACGACGGTTGCCCGACGAACGACCGCGACGGCGACGGGATCCCCGACGTGAAGGACAAGTGCCCCGACGTCCCCGAAGACAAGGACGGCATCGACGACACCGACGGCTGCCCCGAGGACGACGTCGACAACGACGGAATCGCCGATGCGGAAGACGCCTGCCCCCGCGAGCCGGGCAAGAAGAACCCGGATCCGGCCAAGAATGGCTGCCCGGAATTCATCACCCGTGAAGGGGACCAGCTCCGGATCTTCCAGCAAATTCACTTTGCGAACAACTCGGCGGTCATCCTTGCCGACAGCTTCCCGATCCTCGAAGAGCTCGGCGCCGTCTTGAAGGCGAACCCGGGCATCAAGCGGCTCGCCGTCGAAGGGCACACCGACAACAAGGGGAGCGCCGACCACAACAAGACGCTCTCCCAGGCCCGCGCCGACAGCGTCATGAAGTGGTTCACCACCCACGGCATCGCCGCCGATCGCCTGGAAGCGCACGGCTACGGCCTCGAGCGCCCCATCGACACGAACGCGACCGACGCCGGCCGCGCGAAGAATCGACGCTGTGAATTCAAGATCTTGAAGGAAGAGACCGTCGACTGATCGACGCGCTCGGCACGGAAGAAAGCCCCTCGGACCGCTATTGGGTCTTGGGGGCTTTTTTCTGCGTGGAGCTCGGGAAATTCAAGGGTCGGAGGCGAAGAGTTCGACGCCCCAGAGGGTGCCGTCGCTCTCGACGAGGATCGCGGTGCCGATGCGTGTGTATTGAGCGTTGAGCACGTTGCCCCGGTGGGACGGGCTCTCCCAGAGGCGCCGATGGGCGAGGCCGACGCGGTTTTCGCCGTCGCCGGGGCCGAGGCGGACGACGTTCTCGCCGGCATAACGAAATCCAACGTTTGCTGCGCGGAGGCGAGCGGCCGGATCGCCGTTGCCGACGTCGTGGGCGAGGACCCCCTTCGCGCGCATGGCGGCTGCGTGGCTGGCGGCGAGGGTTGCGAGGGCCGGATCCCAGCGGAGCGGGCCGGCCTTTTCGGCGCCGCGGGCCGCGTTTGCCATGGCGGCGAGGGCGTGGGGGGCGTCGGTGCCGGGCGGGAGCGGCGCATCTTCGCCGGGGGCGGGTGCCGGTGGGAGCGACGAGGCGTTCGTCGGCGTTACGTCTGCAAATACGGGCGCTTCTAGCACGGGGCGCGGCCCTTCCTCGCTCGTCGCGAGCACCTGCACGGTGAAGGCGCCTGGCCGATCGAGGGCGAAGCGCGCTTTGATCCCTTTTTCGGTGGTGCTCGTCGGGACGGTGCGCGGCTTTCCGTCGGGGCCGACGATGACGACCTTCCCGTCGGTCGCCGTCGCCCCTTCCGGGAAGGTCGCCTCGACGGTGAGCCACTGGCCGGTCCGCCCTTGGCGAGGGAGCGCGACGAGCTCGGCGGGGGCGTCGACGACGATCACGGCGAGGTGGGTCGTTCCGTCGTCGGCGCGTGCCTCGCCGAGGCCACAGCGGCGCACAGCACCAGCGCCTCCCGACTTCGCAAGACCCTGAAAATACGGAAGAAGCTTCTCTTTGGCGGTCGCGAGATCGAGGTCCTTGGCGGCGAGGACTGCGCTCCGTGGCCACACGTGAGGATCGCCAGCGTCGCGGAGCGCATTGGTGGCGGCGCGCCCATCGGTCGCCTCGCCGCGCCCATGGGAGGCGGCAAGGGCGCGGGCGGCACGGTCGATGCGGGCGTCGGCAGTCCCACAGGCGGTGCGGAGGCTCGCCCAGGCATCCCCGCCGACGTAAGCGCTCGGCGACGCGGTGTCGGTGACCGTGCCTACGCTCTGGGCAAACGCGGGGGCGGCAAGGAACAGCGGCACGATCGTCGCAAAGAGCTGGCGCAGAGAGGGGGACCGCATCGGCGGGAGGCTACCGAAAGCCGCGGCGTTTGCCCAATCGGCGCTAGCGAGGAGCGAGGAGGCGCAGGTACCTTCGCGCCCGATGTCGCTCACGCGCCCTGAAAACGTACCCGAAACCGCCACCTTCGATGAAGCGACCGCCCTCTGGCGGGACGGCTCCCCGGCCGAAGCGCGAGAGCGCCTGTGGAGTCATCCGTCGGGGACGCTCCTCCTCGATGCCGCCCGCAAAGACGGGAAATTCCACGGAGAAGTCCGCTGGAACCTCGTCGTCGACGCCCCAGAACAGTTCGCCGGTCGCGTCGCGTTGGCGCGGACGCTTGGCCTCCCCGAGGGCTCGAAGAGCACCTTTGTCGCCCGCTATACGGATGGGATCCTTGACGAAATTGGCTTCCGCGTCGGGCTGACGTTCCCCGACGACCTTCGACTGACCTTCGCCGACGGCCAGCTCGCGACCGCCGAGTGGCGCGTGAGCCCGGTGTCAGGCCCGCTCTTTTCCCTGGGGTCGATCCTCCTCGACGCGAAGGTTTTCAAGGTCCCAAAGCCGTGGCCCCACCGGGTCACGGCGACGTTTTCCAAAGGAAAACTCAAGACGTGTGAACTCTTGGCCAAAGACGGCACGCCGATCTTGCCCGCGCCGGGCCCCCTCAAGAACTGGGGGGCCGACGCCGAGGAAACCGCGATCGTCGGCTATCGCGAGCGCGGCGAATTCGCCAAAGATCTTGCACTCTTCTTCCCCCAGGCGAAGCCGGTAGTCGTTACCGCGCCCGCAAAACCGGTCGATCCGATCCTCGACGCGCTCCTCGACGCCAACAAGCTCCCCTACCTGGGGACCAGCTGCAATTTCGAGAGTTACCGCTTCGATCCGGTCGCCGAGGGGCTCTACGGCGTGGAAGATCCGAGCTACGTCGGGATCGCGAGCGATGGCTTTGGCGACCTGTACTTCCTGAACCGAGTGACCGGCGAAATCGCGCTCTACTCCGTCGACGAAGGGACGCTTTCGGTCGTGTTTCCAAACCTAGACGCTTGCCTTTTCACGCTCTTGCGGCTGGAGGCGGTCGCGCAAAAACGCATCCCGAAGGCGGCGGCGAAGGCGCTCTTTCAGCGCCTCGGCCTCGCCCACGGCGTCTCCCGGCTCGCGTGAGAACGTAACGGCAAAAACGAAACCTCCCGGCCTCGAAAGGGCGGGAGGTTCGTGGAGACCGGTGTCTCGTAGCGGCCGATCAGTTGATCGAGAAGCTCTTGCCGACCGCCTGATCGCTCCCGGAAAACGGGGGGATATGCGCGCCGCGGAACTTGCCAGCGACGCACCCGCCGACCGGTGTCCCTTGGTAGGGGGCCGAGTCGGCCACGGCCGCCTTGACGGAGCCGTTCGGTGCGAAGGTGACGGTGACGTGGCCAGCGCCGGTCGGCCCGTCGGCTTTTTTGCAGGAGCCGACGCTCCCAGCGATAGCGCCGAGGGCCGCTGCCGCTGCGCCACGATCGAAGGGGCCTGCGCCGGCGCCGCCGCTGCTTGAGCCGCCGCTGCTTCCGGTGCCACCGCTTGCGCTCTGGCGCATCTGCTCTTCGAGGCTGAGCGGTTTGGTGGGGGCCGGTGCCGCCGTCGTGGTGGCGGTCGTCGCCGTCGCTGCGCCGCCCGAGCTTGCTGCGGCGGTGCCCGAGGAGCCGGTCGCTGCGCCCGAAGAGCCGGTCGCTTTGCCCGAGGAGCCGGCCGCGCCCGAGGAGCCGCCGACAGGGGCCGGCCCCTTGGTCGGGTCGATGGCGCCACTGGTGTTGTCGTTCGTGGCGACGGCGCCTGAGGAGCCGCCGCTGGAGGAACCTGCGCCGGTCGTCGGAGCGGCGGTGCCGGTCGCAACCGCGGTCGGTACCGTCGGCGGCGGGTCCTTCTTGAGGACGACGATCGCGGCCGCCGCGACAATGGCGACGCCGAGGCCCAACAAACCGAACATCAGCCCCTTACCGCCCCCCTTTTGAGCGGCCGGCTCGGCCAGCGCCGGTGCGGCGAGGAGCGGATTTGCTTCGAGCGGGGGTGCCGTCAACACGGGGGCCGCCATGGCTGCCCCGAAGGCGCCGCCGCCGCCGAGGTTCATGATGTCGTCGACCTTGTTGCTCGACTTCGACGAGTCGGTCCCCATGCTCGCGGCAAGGGCGCGAATGTCGATGAGGCCGGAGGCGTCCCCTTCGGCGGTCGTCTTGTTTTCGACCGGCTTCGGGGAGCTGCCCCCGGTGAGCGATCCGAGCGAGAACAACACGCTGTTTTCATTGCGTTGGCCGGTGAGCTTGTCATCGGCGGCGCTGGAGGACGCTGCATCGGCGAGCGGGTCTTTCGCGGCGCCGGCCGAGGTGAGAACACCGTCCTCGGCCCCGGCCGAAGCGGCCGAACCGAAGAGGTCACCACCGGCGCCACGCCCACCGGCACGACGCGCGGCGGCAGGGGTACCGGCGGCAGGCGCCGGGGCCGAGGGGCCGAGGGGGCTCGGGTTCCCCATCGCGGCGATCGCTGCGTTAATCACGCCGGCGGGGGCCGCGAGCGTGCGCTCGTCGTTGGGCTCGTCGTAGCCGAGATCGGCGAGGCCACCGAAGTCGCCGCCGCCAATTTCGCTCGCAGCGAGCGACCCCGTAAAGGCATCGACCTCCCGAATGGGGAGCCAGTCGTCCATGCCATCTTTCCAGAGGTAGGTCTCGTCGTTGACGACACCGGCACGGTGGGCGTCGATGACCTCGGCGGTCGACATCGTCCGCTGATCACCTTCGGCAACGTTGACCGTCCAAACGTCGTCTTGCGACCCTTGGTAGAGGGCGGTTGCCCCTTCGTCGGCGGCAGCGCCGGCTTCGTTGCCATTCACGACGATCGTCGCGTTGCACTTTTTGCAGCGAATTTTGACGATCTTCCCGACGACCTTGTCATCGGCGATGGTGTATTTGGCGGGGCACGACTGGCACGCGATCTTCATGGACGGGCCGATCCTTCTTTGTTGCCTCGCCGCGACAATGCGTCAGCGTTGAGGTCTTCCAGTCTTCCAGGCGAACGGGGGCGAAAAGCGCGATGCCGCAGTGCGACCCGACGCGGCCCGGGAGTATACGAAAGCTGCCGTCTGTGAAGCAAGAACGGTGTGTGCCACCTGCATTTCGCCCAAACGAGCGACCCGTCGGCGCGCAGAAGCTTGGCTGGAACGTCGGTGCACGGCGTATTTTGAGAACCGGCGACGAATCGGACCGCACGTGCCTAACGGGCTGGCCAGATCGAGGCCAGCAGGTGGCCGCCTCCGGTCATCCCGGCGCCAGTTCGCCCCACTAAAACAGAAGGGTGTCGCACCGCCCCCTTGCTCGCCCGTCGCTCTCGTCCCAAAACCGGAAGGCTCGTGCGCTGCACACCCGCCTGTGGATCGCGGGGGCTGCCCTGACGACGCTCGCCGGTTGCGGTGCGCTCCTCGGCATCAACGACCTTCCGGTAGGCGGCAACGACGGCGGCGTCGACGGAGCAACCGCGGAGGACGGCGGCCCGGTCGCTCCCGATGCGTCGGGCCGCGATGCCAATGCCAACGATGCCAGCGACGGCGCCACCGTCGAGCCGGACGCAGCGGCGGATGGCGGGTGCGTCGCCGAGTCGATCGCCACGACCTGCGCAGGCAAAGCGTGCGGCCCCGCCGTCGATCGTTGCGGCAACGCCGTGGTTTGCCCGAACACCTGCGCGGGCGCCATCTGCGGCGGAAACGCAGCAACTCCCAACGCTTGCTCGCCGCCACCGAGCTGCGAGGGGGGCGCCGTAGGGACGAAGACCTGCGGCCCCGCCGGCAACGGCAACTGCTGCGAGAGCCCCCTCGTGACCGGCGGCGTCTTCTTCCGATCGGTGAATCCGAACAACGCCGATCCCGCCACCGTCTCCGACTTCCGCCTCGACGCCTACGAGGTGACGGTCGGCCGCTTCCGGCGCTTCGTGAATGCCGTCGTAGGCGGCTACCGACCGGAGCCCGGCTCCGGCATCCACGCCCACCTGAATGCCGGCAAGGGCCTGAACGGCGGCACCGAGACCGGCTGGGACGCGAGCTGGAACTCGAACCTTTACAAGACCTTGCCCGAGTGGAACACCGCCCTCACGACCGGCTCGGCCGCCGCCGACTACTCCTGGACGAGCAACGACGACCGGCGCCCGATCAACGCGGTGAGCTGGTACGCGCTCCACGCGTTCTGCATCTGGGACGGCGGCTTCCTCCCGACGGAGGCCGAGCTCCACTACGCGATGACGGGCGGCGCCGAGCAACGCACCTACGCCTGGGGGTCGAACCCACCGGCCAACAACGCCGCCCTCGCCGCGTGGAATTGTTGGTTTGGGAACCCGACCAACGTCCAGGCGTGCACCACGGGCCAGTGCCAAAACTTGGCGCCGGTCGGCTCGATTCCGGGCGGCATCGGAAAGTACAAACAATACGATCTGACGGGGAACGTCATCGAATGGACCCTCGACGGCGCCGAGCTGCAAGGGTTTCCGATCGCCGTCCCGAAGCCCTACCCGAACCCCTGCGTCGACTGCGCCGTCCCGCCGACCTCCTCCGCCTGGGTGACCCGCGGCGGGAGCTACTCGTCGGGCATGGGGGACATCTCCGCGTACACGCGAATCGCCAACGCCGACGCCCGACGCATCGTCGGCGGCCGCTGCGCACGGATGCCGTAGTCGAGAAGCGCAGGGAGTTCGCTAGGTTCAGTCCACTCCGGCAAAAGGTCTGGGGAGGATCGGTGCAGCGGCCTCAACTCAGCTAGTTCTGCTGTCGGCCAGGTCGCTCATTGAGCATGGAAGGATAGAGCCAGTCGCTCTCCTCCACCGTGCGCGAGTTTAGATATTTGGGCGGTCCGATCATCTTCGCCAGTTGCCCTTCTTGCAGAATTCCGTGTCCTGCGAAGAAGACGCGTTCTGTTTGAAGATCCGCGAGAAGAGCAATCCGCGATCGTTTCCCAAATAGCAAGTAGTCAAATATATAATCCCCTTCGGAATCCCGTGCAATCACAGTCCTATCCCCGAGCGAAAGGAGTTCTGTGGTTCCCCAGGGCGTGCAAGAAAAGTCGATCTCAGGCCCGACGGCCGTAGGCGGGGAAAGCTTTGCAAATTCCCATGGATCGACGCTGGATAGAATGTCAACCGTCGCCGCTATTTCCGGCCCAAGGTCCTGGATATCCGCGGTGAGTCGAACTTCAACAATTCGAACTTCCAACAGATCTTCCGGCCGCTCCGCTGCCCAGCCATTGAGGGTGCAATTGGGGTTCATCCAGAGGATATGGAAGGTGTCTGTGCCTTCCAAGAGCCCTTCAAGTCGGATAGTCGCCTGTTCGCCAGGCACCGGCTTCCACGTTCCGAGTGGCCACCAGACGCACGTAAGTCCGGAAAGTGTCGCCCACGGAGGCGGCACGGGCTTTGGTATCGTTTTCATGAGCTTCCTTGGATAGTCGCAGCAGGATAGGCGCCGCAGCGATGGATCTAGGGGTCGTCTGCGGCCTCGCGTTTGAGTTCCGTTCACAAGCGAGCACGGTCGGGGCTCGAGCGCGATCGGGGCTCTAGGCCTAACCCTCCGCGGGGTCTTTCGGGCCCCACTTGATGCCCATGTCGACATTGAGTGCGACCACCGAGGGGTAAAGCCAGTCGCGCTCCTCGACGGCGCGGCTATTCAAGAGCTCCGGAGGCCCAAACAGCTCGGCGAGATGCCCCTCGCGCAGGATCCCGTGCCCCGCAAAGAAGATCTGCCCCAGCCCAAGATGGGCAACAAGTGCGATACGTTTGCGGCGACCAAAGAGGAAATAGTCAAACAGGATACTCCCCTGAGAATCCCGCGCGAGTACCGTCCTATCACCGAGCGAGACGAGCGCCGTAGAGCCGTACCTCGACCCACAAGAATCAAGCTCAAACCCCACCTCTCGTGGAGGCGCGAACTTTGCAAATTCCCAGGGATCGACGCTGGCTAGGATGTCGACCGTCGCCTCTATTTCCTGACCAAGGTCCTTGAGATCCTCGGTGAGTCGAACTTCAACAATTCGAACTTCCAACAGATCTTCCGGACGCTCCGCTTCCCAGCCGTTGAGGGTGGCGTTGGGGTTCATCCAGAGGATATGGAAGGTGTCTGTGCCTTCCAAGAGCCCTTCAAGTCGGATAGTCGCCTGTTCGCCAGGCACCGGCTTCCACGTGTCAAGCGGCCACGAGACGCACGTAAGACCGGAGAGGGTCGCCCACGACGGTAGCTCGGGCTTTCGTATCGTTTTCATGAGGTTTCCTGGGTTAGTCGCCCGCTGCGCCCCGAGCAATCCGCGCGGCCCGATCGGCGCCCCGCCCCTCCGCAGGGGTCTCCCGACGCTCCGCCGAAGCTCCCCAAGCGGACGCGGACGCTTCCCAAGCCGAATCGGAGCTTGCCAAGCGGACGCACAAGCTCCCCAAGCCGACGCGCAAGCTTCCCAAGCGGCCGCGCAAGCTTCTCAACCCGAATCGGAGCTTGCCAATCGGCACCTCGATCGCTTTTTTCAGGTTTTTGAAGGCCTCTCGTCGCCGCATGCGTAGCTTCGCCGGCTGCTACGAGGGCGATTTCTTCGGCTAGGGGCCGAAAACCGTGGAATAGGAAGCCCTTCCAGGCGGGTTGAGAAGCCTCGCTCGCCGCTTGTGAAGCTTCAAATCCGATTGGCAAGCTCGCCGACTCTTCAAAAACCTCGAAATTTGCATTTTTGTCGGCACGGCCCCTGTGGAATGGGGCCCGCCGCCTTTCGCGACGCCCCTCCGAGTATCGTCCGATTCCGTAGCGAGGATGGTCATCCTGAGGCGCGGAACGCCATTCTGTCGTCATCGTCGGTTCCTAAGGACGCACCGCGCGCGAGAAGCTTGGGACCTTCTCGCGGAAGGAGATTCTCTCGTCTGTTGTCGGCGGTGTGGGGTCAGAGCGTCGCCGCTCTCGCGACGAACTCTACCTCTTCGTCGTTTTCAAACGATTCCTGCGCACACATTCCGCACGCGGAGGTTTCGAACAATGCCCCGCCCTTGGGAAGGCCCCAGGAGGAGCGTTCGGGGTGATCGGAAGGGAAGACGCGGAGGACACGCGCATGGCGTCCGCTCACGCGAAGAAGATCCCCTTCGAGTACCTCGTTGCCGTCGCGGTATTTCATGGTTCTCGACCGAACCCATGCATAAAAATAGGCTCGTCCGCTTCCTAGCGAACGAGCCCCAGCGCTTCAATTTATACGTAAATCCAGCCATCAGCGCCCTGTGGCGAATCAGCTGAATCCTTCGCTATTTTGCGCCAGAAAGCGCCTTTTCGACGGTCTTCAGTACGAGCGCGTCCTCGCCCGTCTTCCCGGCGAGCTTCTTTTGAAGAACCGAAAACACGACCTTCGGAGCTCCCATTTCGACCATCGCGTCGACGGCGGCGCTGCGCCCGATCCAGTTGGCGTTGCTATCGCCGGCAAGATCGCTAAGTGCCGCGTTGACCGCCTCCGGCTTGAACCAAGGTTTGGCCGCATCGACCCACTTTTGATCAAACCCGTTCTTCACTTCGAGCTTGGCGGAACGGATCGACGAGATCTGATTCCACGGCGGACGTTCATGGGTACGCGGTTTCATGGTGAGGTGTTTTAGCGTCGCCTCGTAGGCTTCCTTGCTGGGCGGATCTGCCTTCGGAAAGCCAGCCCACGCTCCAACAAGGCCGCCGAAACAGGCCCCATAGAGTTTGTCGTCGGTGGTCTTCGCGTCGAGGTATTTCTTGATCGTCGGCACGGCACGTGAGTCACCGCTTCGCGAAAGCGAGGAGCAGAGCTTCGTTCGCACCGCCATCGACGGGTCTTTCTCGAGTTTCTCGAGAACCTTATCGAAGGTATCGGTCTCCCCCTGCGAGAAACTCGTGACGAACCATCCAAGCGCCTCGCTGCGGACCGCTTCCGACGGATGGTCGGCGAGACGGAAAAGGAGCGCTTTCACCTCCGAATTCCCCTTGTGCCGCGAACCGACGACGCGCGCGATGTTGCGCAGCACTGCGGGGTGCGCTTCGATTTTCGCCCGATCGAGGAGTGCCTTTTGAGTCCCGTCATCGGCGCCGAAGAGCGACCCCATCATTCGGACCGATTCGAAACGAATCGCCGGATCGGCGTCATCGAGATGCTTCTTCCCAATGCCGGCAGACATTCCGACGAGATTCTTGAGAGTCGTCTTCTTGTTGCGCGCCTTGCTGAGAGCTTTTGCGGCGTCGCAATCGAGGTCGTAGCTTTCGTCTTTCAAGGGGCATCCCTTGAGTCCGAGAACGAGGCGCTCCTCCATTTCCGCCGTCAATGGCGCGTCGTCGTTCGCAAGAAATGCGGCGACGTCGTCGACAGGCGCGATGCCG
The DNA here is from genome assembly GCA_013298325.1 of Myxococcales bacterium. GTDB lineage: Bacteria > Myxococcota_A > Polyangia > Polyangiales > Polyangiaceae > JAAFHJ01. Next base: position 15,177 of record JAAFHJ010000042.1, read on the forward strand.
GTCGGCGACGAGGATGCGGCCGCCGGGGCATCCTCGTGCTTCTTGGTGCAGGCCGAGACCCCTGCGAGGAGAAAGAGTGCGAAGTGGTACCGGTTCATAGCGGCAGAGCTTGCGCCTACTCCCCGCCGCCGGGCGTCCCGAAATGGTCTCAATCCGCCCTTTTCGGCCCCCTCGCCACAACGGCGAAGATTGCAGTTCTCTCCGAGGACAACGCCCGCCGCTCGAGCAATTTTAACCGCACCAAAGCCTTGAATAAATGGATATTATCTCTCTATTCAGAGGATTCTTTTCGACCACAAGTGATCTCGCACACGCCGTCCGGCTACCGGCATGCGCATCGCACATGTCTCGTCGAAACACGCGTTTCAAGTCTTTGCGAGAGAGCAAAGAATGCTCGCAACCGGCTATCGATGGCGGGGCCAATTCGGGAGAGCACGCGCGGAAATTCGGAGATGTTGTTGGAACAAATGGGCCCATTCGGCAGGTACGAACGCGGCCATGCCCCCTCGATCGGTGGCGACGGTCGCTGCACAAAGGACCGTTGGATTCGTCGCTCCGCTCACTTCACAACGCGGACCGATACCTTTCGGTTGACCGCGGGATCGCTCAGCGATGCGTCGTTGCCCCAGCAGACGTCCATGCGGCCGCGGCCGATGCCGGGGTGACGGGTGTTCCCGTTCTCGTCGGCGCAGTAGTCGGCGACGCTCGGGTACTTCGCTTTGCTTTGGGTATTCGCGAACTTGCAGCCGGTGTCCTGCACGCAGAACGGGATGCCGGGGAACTCGTCGATGGTGAGGCGCGTTCCGCATTGCAGCGGCGTTCCGTCGGGTGCCGTCGCCCCCAAGTCGGCGGCGATGCTCACGCAACCGCCCCCGCGGCCGGCTTTGTAGTCGGCCATGCTCGTGAGCTTCACCCCCTGGCCGTCTTTTCCGAAGGGGCCGCAGGAGCCGTGAGCGCCCCCTTCAATCGCCTTCCCGCTGGTATTGCTGTAGCCGGTGATTTTCACCGACCACGGAGCGCCACCTTTGTTGGTGCCGCAGGCGAGCATGTTTTCGGAACTCCGGACCGCCTTTCCCCCCTTTGATTGGCAATAGAGCGGCTTTCCGGCGGCGTCTTTGGTGGGGCACTGAAGTGCGTACCGACGCGAGTGCAGGTAACATTCCAGGGCCTGCGTCGGCACGTCGGGATCGCAGTAATAGCCGTCGTCCTTCCCGTTGCAGAAGAACGCATTCTTGTCGGCGGGGTCGGCGGCACACCCCTGTTTTGCCGACGGCGACCGCAGGCAGTAGGCGGCCGGGGTTCGACCCGATTTTCCAGGAACGCGTGTGTACCCGGAGCTCTGGTTATCAATCGCGGAGAGTGCGCCGGCGCCCGCGTTGTCAGTCACGAAGAATACGCAACCGGCGTGGGCATCGCCGCGCGCTGCATCTTCGACCGACGTGAGCTTCGGGTCGGCCTTCGTCTTGCCGGCCTCGTCGATGTCTTGGGAAAATGCGAAGTCGCCCGCTTGGCAATCGGCGACGGAAACCATCGTCCATCCGCGCTCTTCGAGGGCGTCGCGAAAGCCGCTTCCAGCGCGGGTTCCATCGGCGTTGATGCCGTCGGTGCTCTCACGAATCGGGAAGGTCGGGTCGACGTAGGCGCGCATCGCTTCCGAAGCAAAGACGGCGGAACGCCCCTTCGCGCTCGGTGCGTCGGCACGTGCTTTTCGCGTGACGCGCGAGTAGTCGGCGGCATTCTTGTAATTGTTAAAGATCTTTGCGCCGTCCCCACAGCTCGCGGCGAGCGCTTTCGGAATCGCCGCGATCGTGAGTTCGGCGTTCGTCGATTTCCCTTCGATGCCGCCCAAACCGGGCGCCTTGTCGACCGGGAGAATCAGCGAATACCGGAGGGGAAAGCGCATCGTGAGGCAGCTCGCTGCGCCACCAGCCGCCTGACATTCGGCAATGATGGTGGAGTCGAAAGGCCCGTAGACCGAAGTCCCATCCGAGCACATGCCGCGGGCGCGATCGACGAAGGTTCCGTAGGGGCAATCGGAGCCGTTGTCGCCGGCGCTTCCGTAGTTTCGCGCATCCCGAGCGAGCCCATCGGGCCATTGATTGGTGCTGCAGGTCGCGCCGCCTCCAAGGGCCTTGCACGCTTCGATCATCCCGTCGGAGAACGGTCCGATCGCGTTGTTGGAGGCATCGACGCAGAAGCCGCTGTATTCGTCGAAAAGCGTGCCTGTCGGGCAGACGGCATCGACGCGATTCGCCGTCGAATACGCTTCAAAGGCACCTTCCGGAGCCGGATCGAGCGCATTGGCATCGTGGGCGGCCGTCCGCGGCTCCGCGGTGCAGGCGACCGCCGCGAGAACCACGAGAACGCTCGATGCAAAAGCGGTCGTCGGGAAGGACTTCATGGTCCACGACTTCAGCAACCAGCAGGC
>JAAFHJ010000419.1 GCA_013298325.1 Myxococcales bacterium
ACTGACGATGACGATGACGACGGCGACCAGCGGTCTTCAATTGCGGCAACTTCTCAAGCTCATGGTCGAGAAGAACGCCAGCGATCTTCACGTCACAAAGGATGCACCTCCGTATCTCCGCGTCGACGGAAACGTGCTTCCGATCAAAGTTCCTCCGCTCGCAGCCTCTGAGGTAAAGCGAATTCTCTACGGAATTCTCTCCGAGGACCAGAAGATTCAGTTCGAACGAACGAACGAACTCGACTTCTCCTTCGACGAACCGGGGCTGTCGCGTTTCCGCGCGAACTACTACGTGCAACGCGGATCGATGGCGGCCGCGCTCCGTACGATCCCCTTCAAGATCCTCTCCTGCGACGAACTCGGCTTGCCGCCGGTCGTCGGCGGATTTGCCGACAAGCCGAATGGACTCGTGCTTGTGACTGGGCCGACCGGCTCGGGAAAGAGCACGACCCTCGCGGCGATCATTGACAAGATCAACGCGGAGCAACGATGCCATATTCTCACGATTGAGGACCCGATTGAGTTTGTTCATCCGAACAAGCTCTCGGTCGTCAACCAACGCGAAGTCGGAAGCGATACCGAGGGCTTTAAGACGGCCCTGAAGTACGTCCTCCGCCAGGATCCCGACGTGGTCCTTGTTGGCGAAATGCGCGACATGGAGACGATCGAGGCGGCCCTCACCATCAGTGAGACTGGTCACCTTGTGTTCGGTACTCTTCACACAAACAGCGCGATTTCGACAATCAATCGTATCATCGACGTCTTCCCGCCCCACCAACAGGATCAGATCCGGACGAAACTTTCGTTCGTTCTGCAGGGGGTCATCTCCCAGCAGCTGCTCCCGCGCGCGGGGCAGCCGGGGCGCTGTATGGCGATTGAGGTGATGGTTCCGAATCCCGCGATTCGCAATCTCATGCGCGAGGGGAAGATCCACCAGATGTACAGCCAGATGCAAGTCGGGCAGGACAAATATGGAATGATCACCCTGAATCAATCGCTCTTCAACCTGCTCCGGCGTGGGCTCATTACCCAGGAAGAGGCCTTCTTCCGAAGCATGGATGCGGAAGAGTTGAAGACGATGGTCGCAAACGCAGGGATGCGCCTCGCAGCAAACGCCCCGAAGTAGTCCCCGTTCGTGCCTAGAGAACGCCGCTTCGTCGTCGACGGAGCGGCGTTTCTCGTTGTGGGGATGCCCCTCCGGCGCACCGATTCGGTGGCGCCGGCCGGTCGAGATCACGGTACAAGGCGATGGCGATCGGGTGTTTGCCTCGAAGGGGGGCGACGCTCCGCCAACGAGGGGAACATGCAGGACGAAACGACGACGACCACCGCACAAGATGCCGAAAACTTTGGGTATAGCGCCGGGTTTCAACCGACGCAGGATTCAGGGTCGGTACGCCTGGGGCGCCTCGAAGCGATCTACGAAGAGCTCTTCGCCGAGGTCATCGAAGACGGCGTGATTACGCCCGAAGAGCGCCGCCAGTTGGAGAAGCTTGCCGACAACCTCGGCCTCGATCGCGGGCGCCTTCGCCGCTTGGAGGGGGCCCTTCAATCGGCCTGGGAGCTCCGCACGCGCGTGGCGATCCTGGAAGTCGATGAGGGGCCGGTCCCTTCGGTCTCCCCGCTCGCTCCGGCGAACGATCTCCGGACGGTGACGCTCGAACGCCGAATTCGTGAACTTGAAGCGCGCGTCGCGGAACTCGAAACCGAGCTTGAAGAGGCTCGGTCGATGGCGTCCATCGACGTCGATCTTTCCGATTTGAAGGGGGTCGATGCGGCGACGGAGGCCGATGTCCCCACCCTCCAGAAGCGGCTTCGCCACGACCCGCGCGAAACGGAGACGCTGCGCGCGCTCTATGCGGCGGCCGAGCAGCGCGGTGCCTCGGAGGATACCGACCGTCGCTACGTAACGGCCCAAATTCTCTCATTTCTTGGGGCGGGCACCGCCGCTACGGATGCCTTCTTCGCGAGCCACCGCCCGGAGGGGCTCGTCCGTCCGGCGCGTGCGCTTGCTTCAGAGGCGTGGAAGAAGCTCCTCTTTCACCCGGATGAAGAGCCGGTCGTTGGCGATATTTTTGCTGTCATTGCTTCCGCCGTTCTTGTGGGGCGGGTCGCGGCACTTCGCCGTGAAAAACAGTTGGAGAAGCCGGCGGCGGAAAGTCGTCATGATCCGGCCACCTCTACCGTGCAAGCGGTGCGCGCGTTCGCCTGGGCCGCCGCTTCTTTGGGGCTCACGGTGCCTCCGCTTTTCGTTGATCCCGAATGGATCGGAACGGCGAAGCTGCTCCCCGGTGTTCCCCCCGGTACGAAAATTGGGCGCCTCGCACTCTCAGGAACGACCGCGAAAGAACTCGCTTTTACGGCGGGCCGCTACCTCGCTCACTTCCGCGAGGAGCACTTTTTGAAGCTGCTCCTTCCGTCGGTGAAAACCCTCGAAGACGTATTCCTCGCTTCGCTTTCTATCGGCAATCCTGGGCTCCCGCTCGCGGCGCCGGTGAAGGCTCTCGTGCAGCCGATCGCAAGCGCGATCGAACCGCTCCTTGAGCCGGCTCAGATCGACCGGCTTCGTGGCCATTTCTTGCGGTTTGTCGAGGACGGCGGTCGCGCCAACCTTCAGCGTTGGTCCCAGGCGGTCGATTTCACGGCGGCGCGGTCCGGACTCCTCCTCGCCGACGACTTCTCCGCGGCGGCGAAGATCCTCCGCCGTGACGATCCCGCCCACGCCGAAGAGAAGCTCGACGACCTCCTCGCCTTCGCGACGAGTGACCGGTACGGGCGCCTGAGGACCCAGCTCGGCATCGCGATCGAGGCGTAAGCTATTCGAGTTATGGCTTTTTCGGGCGCGGTCTTCGCACGCCAACCACCACGGCGACGACCGCCCCGATGAGCATCGTCACACCGATGGCGGTGGTCATTGGCGAATCTGGGTTGAGGAACGGGGCATCGACCTCGCGGACCGACAGGTGTGGCGCCGGTGGCGCTCCGTCGGGCGGTTCGGCTTCGTCGGCGACGCTGGCGGTCGCCGCAACCGTCCCGAGCGCCGCGCGCGCCTCTGCGTAGCGGCCGAGGGTCGGGTCCCAGTAGGGGAGTGTCACGGCGCCGAGATCGGTCGTCCCCGGATCTCGGACGGTCACATCCCACGTAAATATCCGTGTTTGATGGAGATGTTCTGCGCGGAGCTCCGTCGACGCGCGCACCTGCGGAGCCCCAAAGGAGACGCCATCGCGAACCGGGAGGGTGAGCGCCGCCGGGACATTTCCGAAGCCGTCGACGGTTACGGTCACGCGCGTGACGCCGCCGGGATGAACTTGCTTCGGCCGGGTTTCGGCCGCGAGGGTGAAGAGGCCGACGTCCCCCTCGCGAAAATTGGCGGGGCGACCCGACGGCGGAGCCTCCTTGATCTCAATGGATCGTGGTGGGGGGGCCGATCCCGGAATACCGCCGAGATCGAGGGCGCTCGGACCTTCGAAGGTCAATGCCCCTTTCGCCTGGCCGTGAAACGCGCGTCGTTCGATGCGATACACGCGAATCGAACGCCCACCAAAGGTCTCCGTCCCGAGGAGTGCCTCCTTTTGTTCTGGATAAACAGCACTTTCGCCGTTCTTGAGCGTGATCGGCGTGTAGCCCTTTGGGGTAAGCGCTTCGACGGAATCGTCGATACAGAGAACGACTTCTACGACGCCTTCTTCGCCAACAAGCGTCGGAACTTCCGTGATCCGACGCTCGAACCAGGCGCGTGTTGTGGGAAGAATGGGGCCACGATCGACGATCTTTGCGGCCTTATCGGCGACCGCCACCGTTGTTCCTGCGTCCTTCATGGCTATTTGTCTTCTGCGCCCGGTAGCACGCGGGGCCCGCTCGGATCGCGGCGCAACGTCGTCGGGAGCCTGGGGAGGTTTCCGAGGCGTTCGAGAACCGCCTGGTCGCTGGTGGCCGCCGAGTCGGTCGCCGCATCGGCCGCCCCACCGTCGTTTCCGCCGTCGCGCCCGGCATCATCGCCGCCGTCGCCGCCGTCGCCGCCATCGCCGGAATCAGGACCGCCGTCGCTGCCGCCGTCGCCAGGGCCCCCATCGTCCCCACCACCGCCGCCGTCCGGCGGAGTAGCACTTGCAGATTGCAAACGTTTGAGCGCCAACGATCGATTCCACGCGGCGTCCTCGGTCGCCTCGCGCCCGCCATCACCGAGCGACAAGGCGATGTCGTAGCTCGCGATCGCGCTTTCGTTGTCGCCGAGAACAAAGGCGGCGTGGCCCGCGAGCGCGGCGGCGCGGGCACGGAGTGCCCGTGGAAAATCTTGATTTTTTACAACAATTTGAGCGGCCGAGCGCGCACAGCGTGCGGCGAGGTCGGCTTCCTTGGACGTCGGGGCAGCGGCGCCCGCCGGCTCGGCGGCGAGACTCCGTGTAAGCTGCACCTGGGCGAGGTCGACGACGAGAAGCGGTTCGGAAAGGTCGTCGGCGGGCGTCCCGTAGTTCCCCGATGTGCAAGGGCCGAGGCCCGCCCCCTGCTCGAGGGCTGCAATCGCTTCGGGAAATTGGCTGGCGGAGAGGGCGTGGAGCGCGTTGCGGATCGGAAGCGGGGGCCGGTCGACCCACCCCGCCGACCACGCGACGACCCCGCCGAGCGTAAGGGCAGTCAGCGCGCCGAGAATGCGTTTTTCCCGCGTCGAAAGTGGGTTCATCGCGGAGCCGTGCCTTCCGCCGCCGCGGGGCGCTTGCCAGCCCAGGGATTGTCGGTGAGCTGCGCGACGGAGCGCCGCCGCCGCAAGCCGAGCGCGATCCCGAGGTCAGCAAATAGAATCAGGATTCCGGCGA
>JAAFHJ010000420.1 GCA_013298325.1 Myxococcales bacterium
TCCGACGAACTTTTCGCCCAAGGGCAGACCCACGAGCAGGCTCGCGAAGACGACATCGCCATCCATCGCTACACCGACGCCATCACCCTCGACCCTTCCCATGAGCGTTCCTACCTGGCGCTAGGCAGCCTGCGCAGCCGCCGTGGCGACTACCGGGAAGCGGAAAAAGTCTATTCTGTCGCGCTCTTGCACCTCCCCGCACGGGCGCCGCTCTACCGGGAACGCGGGCGGGCGCGCTGGTTCGCCGGCTACCGCGACGAGGCCGAGAACGACCTCGAAACGTACCTGCGGCTCGCCCCCGACGAGGCGACCTTTCGCGAGCTGAGTTCCTGGTACGGCATTCACGACCGACCGCTTGCGCAGCTCTCCGTCTGGCGCCGCCTTCTCACAGTTGGAATTGCGAGCAATAACAGCGACCTCGTCACGGAAGCCCGTATGTACACGACGGTACTCGTCGGCTTCACAAAGCCGGTCGACCCGGTCGCGTTTCCGGCGAGCGATACACCGTTTCGGCGGGGCCTCGCGCGAATGGCCTCGCGCGGCCTCGCCGCAGACTAGCTGCGACGATTCACCGCAGGGTCGACGGCGGCCGGGCCCCTACAGAAGGATCCATGGATCCTGCGAGCGAAGAATCGGTGCTGGAAGGGCGTCTTCTTGCCCCGTGCTGCAACCTGCAAACGCTGGATGTGCATGCATCGCCGCTAGCGACGGAACTTCGTCATGAAATTCATCAACGAATCGCTGCCGGAGAGAGTACTACGAGCATTGAATCGTCGCTGATTCAGCGTTACGGAAGCGAGATGCGCGCCGCGCCCCGAGGGAGCGACACCCGCCTTCTCATTGCCCCTTTCGCGCTGCTTTTTGTGGTTGTGGCAACGGCTTTCGCGGGGTGGCGTCTGCGAAGGTCCTTTGGCCGGACCGCACCGGTCGGCGCCGCGGGCACTCAGCCCCTTCCAGCGACGCCCCTCGCCGACGCTCGTCTCGATCAGGAGCTCGCCCTGCTCGACGACTGAGCCGGTCGCTCGGACGCAAACCGATTCAGTGATAATGAAAATCATTTTCATGATCATCAAGACGCGCTAAGGGGTCGAGGCCACTTTGGAGGCCTATGCGATCCTCTCCCTGCACCTGCGCGCTCGCCGTTCCGTACTTTTCCTGGGTAGATCTTTGCGCGCGCCTCGCCGCTCCGCCGGCCTTCCAGCTCCTCGACCGTTGGGCGAAGCGCCTCGCTGACGAACTCGACACCGACGCAACGCCACCGCCGCCGCGGGAACTCTTCGGTGCCGCCCGCCAGGCCCGTGCCCTCGACGAGGCGGTTCGGGCGCTCATCGAAGCGCGCGGCGAAGACAGCTACGCCGCGATTGTCGCCATCAATTCGACCCTTTGCACACGCGGACATCGCCTTGCGAGCGCGTTGCCTGCGGAGACGCGCTGGATTCAGACGATGGGCGCCGGAGACGCTGCCGCCCTCGACGCGCTCTTCGCCGAGCTCCCAGCGGCGCCGAAGGTGCTTCGGGCTGTGGTTGCCGACGGGGACGATGGCGCAGGACTCTATCGTGCCGCGAGCCAAGTTCTTAAAGGATCGTCCGTAGATGCGCCGCTTCTCGTCCTCTTGGACGCCGCCGCACTCCCGCCGCCGGCTCTCGACGCGGCGCTCCTCGCCGCTGCCAGTGTTGCGCCGCGCGGAACCGAAATTTTGCTCGATGGGCGCGTGCGCCCCCGAAGTCGCCACGCGCTCGGTACGCCGTTGCAACTCGGAAATGCTCACTTTCCGACATTGAAAGTGATTGCGGAAGTCGCTGGGCGCACGCCCCCGCGCTGCAGGATCTTCGGCTCATCCGCGCAGTCGGACGCCGCCATTTTGCTCGAAGTTACCTAGTTCATTGCCCTAAGAAAGGAGTCCAAGAGAATGAGTCGATTTACGGGACCACGAGTAAAGCGCATGCGCGCACTGGGGACTGAGCTCCCCGGACTTTCCGCCAAAACGCCCGAGAAGCGCCCCTACCCGCCCGGCCAGCACGGCCAAGCTCGGAAGAAAATCAGTGAGTTTGGCCTGCGCCTTCAGGAGAAGCAAAAGCTTCGCTTGAACTATGGGGTCACGGAAAAGCAGCTTCGTGGTCTCGTGCAAGAAGCGAAACGGAGCGGTGGTGACACCGGATCAAAGCTCCTTGAGCTCCTCGAACGGCGCCTCGACAATGTCATTTTCCGCGCCGGATTCGCGCGCACGATTCCGGCAGCGCGGCAGCTCGTTCGTCACGGACACATTCTTGTAGATGGTGCCACCGTAGACATTCCGTCTTATCGGGTGCGCCTCGGGGAGACGCTCGCCTTGCACCCGCGGAGCCGCGATCTCCCGCCGGTCGTCGCCGCCCTCGACCAACCGCGAGGCCTTGAGAACGCGCCGTGGATGGCTGTCGACGCGGCTTCGCGGACGGCCCAGGTCACCGAACTTCCCGAACGCGGCTCGGTGCTGTTGGCGGTGAAGACGTCGTTGGTTGTCGAGTATTACTCGCAGCGCCTCTAGAACAAGCGTCCCAATAGCTGGAACTTTCAAAAGAAAAAGCGCGCCTCTCTCCGAGAGCGCGCCTTCTCTTTTCTGCCAGTCGTCGGTCGCGGTCAGTAACCGATCACGGTCCCTCGCGCCCCTTCGCGCCCGCCGGTCGTCGCGACCCAGCGGGGCCCCGGCACCTTGGCGAACAGGCTTTCGAGGGGGAGCGCGAAGTTGAAGCCGGCGGCGGCGGCGAGGAGAGTCGCGAGGGGGATCCCTTCGCGGGGGCCCATCGCGTCGCCTGCGGCGCGTGCTGCTGCTCCCAGCGCGAGACGACACGAGTCGTCGTCAGCGACGATGGCGATCGGCGCCGCAGCTGGAAGGACGGTGCCGGGGGCGGTCCGCGTTTCGCCGCGCATGACCGGGATCGCCGCGTAGGGGGCGCGCAGGCCGAGCGCCTCGACAAGCGCCCCTTCGGCGCGGGTTTCGTAGGCGGCAACCGCAAAGATTCCGCGGATATCGGTCGCGGCGACGACCTGCACACCGCCATCGGCATGGGCAACGTCGGCGTTCGGCATCGTGAACACCCGGCGCGTCGCCCCATCGGGGGCCGACAGCGTGGTCGCCTCGCTCGGGGAGACCGTTGCCGGGATGCCGTCCAGGTCGGTCGCCGTGAGGAGCCCCCCTTCCAGGCGGCCGCCGGCGTCCAGGAGCGCCTCGCGGAGCGTCGGGTCTACGAAGGCGGTCGCGCCCCGTCGAGCAACGATTTGAAGCACTTCCGCGCGGGGCGTACCGCTTGCGGCGCCGATGGCGAGCTGGCACGCGGCGTTGATCGTCTGCGTGCCGAAGGCGGTGAGCGCGCCGACGACGGCCGCCGGAAGCACAGGGACCGCGACGCGCGCCGCGCGCGGAACGTCTTTTCGGTCCACAAATCCGCGAGGTCGTGGCACATCCGCCCCCGGTTGGCGAAGGCGTCCGTCGATCGCGTGGAAGCCGACGCCGGGACCGCCGACAAGGATCTGAACGGGTCCAAGCAGGACCGACGGATCGAGGGCGGCGGCGACGAGGATCCCATTCACGACAGCATCGACCGCGTTCATCCGGAGGAGATGCGGCTCGAGGGTCGCGGCGACGTGCTCCTGGGAGCACGCGATGGCGTTCTGCTTCTTCATTACTCTTGCTCGTCGTCGCGGATCTTGAGCGACCCGTGGGCGCGCGGCTGGATCACGCGGCTGGCGGTGCCGGCGGAGGCAGCGGCAACTTCTCCCGCAACCTGCCGGAAAAGCTTGGATTCTTTGAGAGCGCCCGTCGTTTCAAGGACGACATAGGCATCGCGGCGCTCGCCGATTGCGTCGGCGACCCGGGTCAGCGCGGAGGCGCCGAAGGACCGTGTCTCGCCGAGCGCACGCAGCCGCGCGTAGACGACGGGACCGGCCGGAACCGCCTCGCGGGCCGGGTCGACGACGAGGACGACCCCCCATTTTTTCGCCTGGACGGTCGCGTCGTCGATTTCCCAAAGGCCACGCGGCTCCCAGGCGACCTGGGTGACGTCGCGAGGCAACCGCTCAAGAAGCTTCTCAAAACGGGTGCGCCAGAGGGGCGCCGGCGTGACCTCGGAGGGGGTCCGAATCAGCGCGACGCGCGCCTGGAGGATCGTGATCGCCTCGAGAAACTTCGCGAGCTCGGACTCGAAGGCATCGCCGGGGCGGAGCGTAGCGAGGGCTTCGCCCGCGATGACGCCGAACTCAAACGAAGCCGGGACCGAGCGACGATACTTGCGGAGGGTCGCAGCGCTCGGCGGATTGGGGCCGGCGAGCGGAATCTCCAGGAAGTCGAAGCGCTTGGCGTAGGCCGTGAGGGCTCCACGCAGGTCCTTGCCGCCGAGGTGGTATCGAGTCATCGGGCTCCTGGGTGAGCCGAAAGCGGAGACATTCCGCCGAGGCCACCGAAATCATAGCGAAAAACGCCGCTCGCATCTGCGTCGCCACCGGCAATACGCCGATTTCGAGAAATAGTGAGGCTCCGAGCGCCGCGAGCGCGAGCTACCACAACGACGCGCGATCCGGATCCCGCGCATCGCCCCCACCGGCCGTTTTCCTGTCAGAACCTTCAATCGCCGCCGAGGCCGGGATCGCTTTCCGACCACTCAGACAGGGCCCGTCCGTTCGCGACCGCCAGTGAATTGGCTGCCAACGGCGTCGCGAGGGACGGCGGGCCCGCTCAGACAGGGCCCGTCCGTTCGCGACCGCCAGTGAATTGGCTGCCAACGGCGTCGCGAGGGACGGCGGGCCCACTCAGACAGGGCCCGTCCG
>JAAFHJ010000421.1 GCA_013298325.1 Myxococcales bacterium
GGGAGCGCGGGCACTACCTGCTCACCGGGATTTCCTACGCGCCGAAGAGCCTCGGAGGGGGAACATGAGGGGCCGTTTCTTTGGCATTTTCTCAATTTTTGCGCTCGCCGCCTGCGTCCCACCGGCGGGACCTGCCACCCGGGCAGGGAAGCCGCTCGGCGTCGCGACGCCGAGTGCTCGCGCTGCAAAGGAGCCGAGCGGAGCGCTTCGCGTGCTCGTGCCGCTCGCCCCGCGGCCTCCGGTTGCGTTTTCCCTGTTTAACGGCGCGTTTCGCTCCGCGCTTGAGTCCGACGGGCCGATCCGTGAGAGCCACGACCCTGCCGGCCTCCATGCGACCTTCGCGCCGTCGCTCCCGGTGCCGACGATGTGCGCCGCGTACCGAGACGGCAACGCGACGTTCCCGTCCTATTTGGCAGGATTTATTCGTGAAATCGGGCAAGCGCGCGGGCGCGCAACCGTCCGCGTGGAGCCGGCGCGCGAAGGGGTATTCTTCTTCCTTTCGATCACGGTGAAGCCGGCCGACGAAGCGCCTTTTGTACTATCTGCGGCTGGCGTCGTGGGAGACCGCCGTTCCGTACATTGTGTAACTCTTGGGGGCTCCGCAGAAGGGGATCTGACGCGCATCACGCGAGGCCTCTGGGACGCGAGCCAGTGGGCGCCGGCCCCCGATCCCGAAGTGACGACAAGCCTGCATTTTTACCGGGTGCGTGATGGCGCGCAGACGGTCGGCCTCGCCGTGCGACGGACTTTCCAAGGGACGACAAACGGAGAGAATGAGCGTGGTGCTCAGATGTTTACGTTTGAATTCCGTGGAAAAGACCACGAATTCAATCCGACATGGCAGAGTGCCGTTGAGCGCGATGACGCAAATGGTCAACCGCGAGAAGTGTTCTACGGGGGGGCCAGCGGCGCCGCCGACGGGGAGTACACGTCCTACCAAAAGAAGGCTGGCGTTTGGGAGCGGCAAACTGGCCCGAAAGACGTCGTTGCACTACCGGGAGCGCCCGCTTTCGGCATTGAGCTTGGCCTCCGCGAGTCGGTGCGCGCGGTCGCGTTCACGCCCGACGCCGTGCCATTCACCTACGCGACCTACGGCTATCTCTTGGAAGAGAACGGAAAATCGCTCGTAAAATTCGGCGAGACGAAGCTCTCACAGGTCCGCCCGGGCATCCTTGATGAGGAGTTTGCGGGCGATCACGATCGGCTTGAAGTCGACCGGGACGGCATTGTCGTTCGGGAGACCCACTTCGTGAAAGATGGCGCCCCGGCAAACGACGAGCATGTGCGCGAAATCACGGAACGAATCTCCCACTACACGCGCGCCGGGACGGCGCTCGTAGGCGTCCCCGAGTAGCGACTGCGCCGCCACAAACGCAAGAAAGGCTCTGGAGCGATCCAGAGCCTTTCTTGCGTGGAGGGGAAACTCCCCATCCCGACGGCCGCCTACCCGGGAAGGGCGCGGCGGCGTCGGAACGTGGGGTTCACTCTTCGTTGACCGCCGAGAGGGCGTCGAGGTCGATCGGCTGAGCGATCGGCGCCGGACGAACCGGGGCGTAGCGCTCGCCGTCGTCTTCGACAACGAGACGGAGGTTCTTGTAGGCCGGGAGGCCGGTGCCGGCCGGGATAAGACGGCCCATGATGACGTTTTCCTTGAGGCCGCGGAGAAGGTCGGTCTTGCCGAGAATCGCCGCTTCCGTGAGGACCTTCGTCGTCTCCTGGAAGGAGGAGGCCGAGATGAAGGAGTCGGTCGAGAGCGACGCCTTCGTGATGCCGAGGAGCAGCGGCTCCGCGACGGCCGGCTTTCCGCCCTTTTCGAGGACGCGCTCGTTCGCCTTTTCGAAGGCGTAACGCTCCACGTTCTCGTCGATGAGGAATCCGGTGTCGCCCACTTCCTTGATCCGCACGCGGCGGAGCATCTGGCGGACGATAACCTCGATGTGCTTGTCGTTGATACCGACGCCCTGGAGCCGGTAAACCTGCTGGATTTCGTTCACGAGGAACGCGGCCAGCTCCTTGTCACCCTTGACGCGAAGGATGTCGTGGGGGTTCGAGGCGCCGTCCATGAGCGGCTCGCCGACGCGGACGCGGTCGCCCGGTTGAACGAGGATGTTTCGCCCCTTCGGGATCAGGTACTCGCGTGCCTGGTCGGTGAGGAGGCCGCCGTCCTGGTCGAAGGGCGTGACGAGGACCTTGCGCTTCCCCTTCGTGTCCTTGCCGAAGGAGACCTCGCCGTCGACTTCCGCAATGATTGCGTGGTCTTTCGGCTTACGAGCTTCGAAGAGTTCGGCAACACGGGGGAGACCCCCGGTGATGTCCTGGTTCTTCGAAGTTTCGCGCGGGATCTTCGCGATGACGTCGCCGGCGCCGACCTCTTCGCCATCGGGAACGACGATGTTCGCGCCGACGGGGAGGAGGTAACGCGCGTCGAGGGTCGAGTTCGGGAGCTTGAGCGTCTCACCGGTCTTCGGGTCTTTGATCGAGATGCGCGGACGCTGATCGGAAGCGCGGGTTTCGATGATGACCTTGCGAGAAAGGCCGGTCACGTCGTCCAACTTTTCCATCATCGTGACGCCTTCGATAAGGTCGCCGTACTTGATGATACCGCCCGATTCCGTGAGGATCGGCATGGCGAAGGCGTCCCACTCGGCGAGAACCTGACCGAGCTTGATCTTCTCGCCGTCGCGGACGCGAAGGATCGCGCCGTAGACGAGACGATGGTGCTCACGCTCGCGGCCCGCGTCGTCGACAATCACGATTTCGCCGTGGCGATTCATGACGATCTCCGAGTTGTCTTTGCGGGTAACGAGCTTCGCGTCCTTGATCTTCGCGATGCCGTCAACGCGCGCTTCGAGGTTGCTCTGTTCGATCTTCGAGCGATTTGCCGTACCACCGATGTGGAACGTACGCATCGTGAGCTGGGTGCCCGGCTCGCCGATCGACTGGGAAGCGATGATGCCGACCGCTTCACCGATGTTGACCTTGTAGCCGCGGGCGAGATCTCGACCGTAGCACTTGGCGCAGACACCGCGCTTCGACTGGCAGGTAAGAACGGAGCGGATCTTGACCGTCTCGATGCCGTGGGCTTCGATCTTGGTGACCCAGGCTTCGTCGAGCTCGGTGTTCGCTTCGACAACGACGTCGCCGGTGAGCGGGTCGACGAGGTCGTCGAGAACGACGCGTCCAAGGATACGGTCGGCGAGCGGCTGAATGACTTCGCCGGCATCGACGAGCTTGGCGACTTCGATTCCGTCGAAGGAACCGCAATCGTACTCGGCGATGATGCTGTCCTGGGCGACGTCGACGAGACGACGGGTGAGGTACCCAGAGTTCGCCGTCTTGAGCGCGGTGTCGGCGAGGCCCTTACGGGCGCCGTGCGTCGAGATGAAGTACTGGAGCACCGAGAGACCTTCGCGGAAGTTCGCCGTGATGGGGGTCTCGATGATGTCGCCGGAGGGCTTGGCCATAAGACCACGCATGGCGGCCAGCTGACGAATCTGCTGGGTCGAACCTCGGGCGCCCGAATCGGCCATCATGTAGATCGGGTTGAACGACGGCTCGACGGTCTCTTTGCCGGTTTCGGGATCGGTGATGATCTCCTTGCCGATGACGAGCATCATTTCCTGCGTGACCTTGTCGGCGACGCCGGCCCAGATATCGACGACCTTGTTGTAGCGCTCGTCGTTGGTGATCAGACCTTCCTGGTACTGCTCCACAACGCGCTGCACTTCTTCTTGGGCGTCGTTCAGGAGGATCTTCTTCTTGTCCGGGATCACCATGTGATCCATGCAGATCGAAGAGCCCGAACGGGTTCCGAACTCGTAGCCGAGGCTACGGAGACGGTCAGCAAGGAGGACGGTCGCCTTGTTACGATGCTTGCGGTAGCAGGCGTCGATGAGGGCGGTGAGGGCCTTCTTGTCGAGGGTCTTGTTGACCAGGTCGAAGGAGAGACCTTCCGGCAGGACTTCCGAGATGATGCAACGACCGACCGTCGTATTGACGGTGCGGCGCTTGCCATTCTCGGGATCGATCACACGAACGCGGATGTTCGTATGAACGGTGACCTGGCCGTGGTCGAAAGCCATGCGGACTTCGTCCGGCGACGAGAAGACGCCGCGGAAGTAGCCTTCGAATTTGCCGTTCTTGTCGACCTTGAACGAGTCGTCGCGGTAGTGGCCCTTCGCGTACTTCCGCTCGCGGGTCGCGTAGTAGAGCCCGAGAACGATATCCTGCGTCGGGTTGATGATCGGCTTGCCGTTGGCCGGCGAGAGGATGTTGTTCGTGCTCATCATGAGCACGCGCGCTTCCATCTGCGCTTCGACGGAGAGCGGCACGTGAACCGCCATTTGATCGCCGTCGAAGTCGGCATTGAAGGCGGCGCAAACGAGGGGGTGAAGCTGGATCGCTTTCCCTTCGATGAGGACCGGCTCAAACGCCTGGATGCCGAGGCGGTGAAGCGTCGGTGCACGGTTCAGAAGAACCGGGTGCTCGGTGACGACTTCCTCAAGGATGTCGAAGACTTCCGGGCGCTCCTTTTCGACCATCTTCTTTGCAGATTTGATGGTGTTGACGAAGCCGCGCTCTTCCAGCTTGTTGTAGATAAACGGCTTGAAGAGCTCGAGCGCCATCTTTACGGGGAGACCGCACTGGTGGAGCTTGAGGGTCGGGCCGACGACGATGACCGAACGGCCCGAGTAGTCGACGCGCTTGCCGAGAAGGTTCTGGCGGAAGCGCCCCTGCTTGCCCTTGAGCATGTCGGAGAGCGACTTGAGCGGGCGCTTGTTCGGACCGGTGATCGTCT
>JAAFHJ010000422.1 GCA_013298325.1 Myxococcales bacterium
CAGGCGGCGGTGGCGGCCTCGGCAACATCGGCGGTGGAACGGGGGGCTCCGGCACCGGTCAATCGGCCGGTACCGAAACCAAGGTTAAGGGGCCGACGGGCGACGTCGGGTCTTTGAGTTCTTCCACGGTTGGTGCCCCGATCAACAATGCGGATCGGGTCGTCGCGGGCCTTCGCGGTCGCTTCAAGTCTTGCTACCAACGCGGTCTTTCCGAAGATCCGACGATGTCCGGAAAGGTGACGCTCGTCGCCAAAATCGGCCCGAACGGCGAGGTTACCGGCGTTACACCAAGCGGGACGAGTGGCCTCTCTCCGGCCGTCGTTGGCTGCCTGCAAGGCGTCGTCAATCGCGCCACGTTCGACCCGCCGGGGGGATCTGGGTCTACCGTTCAGATCCCGGTGTCGTTCGTCCAGCAAGGCAAGTAAGCGGATCCACAATGGAAGAGCCCGACCGAGAAACCGGCCGGGTTTTTTCATTGCTCGGACCTGTTGACATCGCGATGAATGACCACGTAACGTCCCGCATCGTAGACGGTTGAGGAGCTTGTACGACATGGCGCTACGTTCGAAAGCAAAGTGGTTCTTGGCAGCGGCGATGCTCGCGGGGTTCGTGGGGACTGCCGTCGCGCAGACCGGCGGTCGCGTGGCACCACAGGCGACCCCGTCCGACGCGGAGATCGATTTCGCAACGAAATCGAACCTTTCTCCCGAGGAACAGCTGGCATCGGTCGATAAGGGGCTGATTCGCGTCGACCAGGCGCGGGCTGGCGTTCGTCGCCAGTTGGAGGATGCCCGTCGCGCAAAAGACGTCGTGAAGACGCTCTGCGTTGACGACAAGCTCTCCCAGATCGACGTTGCGGCCCGCTCCGCGCGTGAGCGCCGTGGCACGCTAAAGAACGCGGTCGAGCGTAAGGACCGGGAGCAAGCAGGGCACGAATTTACCATCGTTTCCGTGCTCTTCAAGCGCGCGCAATCACTCGTGAGCGAGGCGAACGCGTGCATCGGCGAAGAAGCGACCTACGTCGGCGAGACGAAGACGACGACGACGATTGACCCGCGCATCTCCGAATCCGAAGAAGCGAACTATCCGACGCAGGGCCCCGGTAGCGTCCCGCAGGTCACGCCGGGAGCCCCGGGGTATGTCCCCGGTCAAAACCCCGGCGGCCTCGCCGATCCGCCGCAGTGCATCAGTTGCACGCGCTGATTCGTTACGCTTTTTTTTCTTCCGCCGCGCGACGTTTCGCATCGGCGGGTTTGTGGTGTGGCCGATGAAAGAAAGCGCCGCGTAAGATTCCTTTGCGCCGCGCTCTTCCTGACCGCGAAACTTAAATGACCACCCGTTCTTTCCTCCGCTCCTTTTTAGGGCTCGCTGTATCCACGTCCGTAGTCGCCTTCCCGGCGATCGCTGGGGCGCAGGAATGGCTTAAGGATCGTCGTTTCTCTGAGGGTGCCGGCGTCCGAGCCGGCGACTTCGAGATCCACCCCGGCGTGGGCGCCGAGATCGGGTACGACTCAAACTGGCTCCTTCGGTCGTACCGGACCGGTTTCCAGAACTCGGCCCCCGCTGCTCCGGAAAAAGGGGCAGGGATGTTGCGAATCACCCCTTCAATCTCGATCCAGACGCTCTCCGCAGCGCGCCGGAAAGACCAGGGTGAAGGGGGCGCCCAGCCGATGGTGGAGCTGCGAGCGACCGCCGCGGCGACCTACCGCGAGTTCTTCGGCGACTCGGAACTTACCAAGCAGCGCAACATTGGCGCGAACTTGGACGTTCGCGCGGACATCGCACCGCGCCGCCCGTTCGGGTTCTCGCTCTTCGGCGGTGTCTCTCGCATTCCGCGTCCGAACACAGGTGCTGATCCGAATCAAGCGTTCGACTCGGACAACGTTTATGGCGGCGGTGAGTTCAACATCGCGCCCGGCGGTGGTACCTTCGACATGCACGCCGGCTATACGCTGAACGCGACCTTTTTTGAGAAGTTGTCAGGCAAGCCCTTCGACAACATCCGGCACGAGATTGCTGTTCGGAATCGTTGGCGATTCCGTCCGCGAACTGCGCTCTTCTCGGAGACGAGCCTCGGCTTCCAGAACTATTCGAACCCGAATGGTGCTGCGACGGTGCTCACAAACTCGACCCCCCTTCGGACCCGCTTCGGCGTGAACGGCCTCGTCGGTCCGCGCGTGGCGTTCCTCGGTGCAGTCGGCTACGGCGCGAGCTTTTACGCTCTCGGGGCGAAAACGACTCAGCAGTACGACAGCGTGATTGGGCAGGCCGAACTCCGGTTTTACCTGACCGACAATCCCGATACATCGGAGCTCGGCAAGGTTTCGCTGACGCAGTCGTCGCTCACGGTCGGCTACACCCGTGACTTCCAGAACAGCTTCCTCGGCGACGTCTACGGCGTTGACAAGGGCTACGGAACGCTTTCCTACTTCTTTGGGTCGCGTGTGCTCACCTCCGCCACCGCCGCCGTGTCGAACCTGTCCTTCAAGAACGTGTTCTTGGCCGACGGTTCGGTGGCAGCGTCGTCGTTCAATGTCGTCCGACCGGAGATCACGCTCTATGGCGAGTACCGGTTCTCCGACACGGTCGCGATGAACCTGACGGCGAACTATTCGCAAAACGTCACGTCGCAGTCGATCAAGTATCCGGAAGGGAGCTTCGACCTTGCATGGCGCCGCGCCCAGGTGTTCCTCGGCGGCCGCTTCTTCCTGTGACGCGACGAAGCGCCGCCCTTGCGGTCGTGTTGGCGCTTGGTGGACTGGCGGCGCTTGGATGTGGCGGGGCCCTTCCAGGGCCGCCAACCAACTTGCCGGTGCCCCAAAACAGCACAAAAATCGGCCCCGGCGATGTTTTTGAAGTCAGCGTGGTCGGCGAGAAGGACTTCTCGAAGGACTATCGCGTGAATCCCGACGGGACGATCGACTTCCCGTACATCGACCGTTTGACGGTTACGGGAGAGGAACCTCAACAGGTCGCGAGGCTCATCCAAGAGGCACTTGTCTCAAAGAAGATCCTCTCGAACCCGCAGGTTTCGGTCGCGGTAAAGTCCTATAGCCAGAAGCGCGTTCGCGTGATTGGCCAAGTGACCAAGCCCGATTCCTACTCGTGGAATGAGGGATTGACCCTCGTCGATGCGATCTCTCGCGCGGGATGGTTCAGCGGCCTTGCCGACACCCACCACGTCATCCTTACGCGCCACACCAACGACGGAAAGATCGTTCGCGTTGTCGTCGACGTCGACGCCATGGCCGAGGGGACACAAGCCGATGTTCTCCTTCAGGCTGGCGATACCATCAAGGTTGAGCAGCGCGTGCTCTGAGCCCGGTAGCCGGGCGCCGAAGGATTCATGAAACAGAAGCGCGTGCTCTTTCTCTACACCGGTGGAACCATCGGCATGGACCTCGCTCGCGGCCATGAGGGGGAGGAGCACGCGACGCTCGGGGAGCGACCGAAAGACCTCGTCGCCGAGGTTCCGGCCCTTCGGCAGCTTGCTTGCGTCGATACCGAGCCGGTATTTAACTACGACTCTGCGGACTTGCAGCCCCACCACTGGGTGACCCTCGCGCTCCGCGTGCATCGTGCCTTCGCTGCGGAAAGCTACGATGGCGTCGTTGTCGTCCACGGCACCGACACGATGGCGTATGGCGCCGGGCTCCTCGCGTTTCTGCTCGGCCCGCTCCCCGGACCGGTCGTCTTCACCGGCTCCCAGCGGCCGTTTAGCGACATCCGAAGCGACGCCGTTCGCAACCTCGTCGATGCCTGCCTCGTCGCTACGCTGCCGGTTCCTGAAGTTTGCTTGGTCTTCGGCGGGCGGGTCTTCCGCGGCGTTCGCGCGACGAAGATCGACGCGTGGGGCTTTGAGGCGTTCGCCTCGCCCAACTGTCGCTCGATCGTCGAGCTCGGCATCGGCTGGACGCTCAACGATCACGTGCGAAAGCCGGCCCCGCTCCTTCCGCTCGATGCGCGCGTCGATCCGCACGTCCTCTCTTTGCCCGTTTTTCCGGGACTCAATCCTCAATTGTTGATCGGTGCGCTCCGCGGTGGCACGAAAGGCGTCGTCCTTTCGACCTACGGAACCGGCACCATGCCGCGCCTTGAAGGGTCTCTCCTTCCGGTGCTCGAGGAGGCGAAGGCGCTTCAAGTACCCGTCCTCGTCGTCTCCCAGTGCAACCGCGGCTTCGTCGAACTCGGTCGGTACGCTGGCGGCGCGGAAGCACTTGAAAGAGGAGCGATTTCCGGCGGTGACATGACCGTCGAGGCGGCGCTCGCGAAGATGATGGTCGCCCTCGGTCGTTTCACCGAGAAGGCTGCGCTGCGCGCGTTTCTCGAGCGTGACTTCCTCGGCGAGCGTTCCTAACGAACGCGCCCGAGTTTTCTGCACACGCCTCGACCAAACGCCTGAGAACTGCGCATTCAGAACCGCGCGTCGGCGGCGCGTCGGCGGTAGAAATCGCTTTTGAGATAGCTCTTGATCGCACGTTTGATCAGTAGCTTCGTCACGGCGCCGATCGGAACGGCGAGAAAGACGCCGAAGAACCCGAAGAGGGTACCGGCGCCCATGATCGCGAGGAGGACCTCAAGGGGTGACAGACCGACGCTCTGGCCGACGATGCGCGGCGTGACGACGAAGCCATCGAGGATCTGTACGGAGACCATGGCGATCGCGACCTCGAGCACGACCAGCGGGCCCTGCCAGTCGAGGACCGAGACAGCAACCGCCAGAACGAGACCGACGCTGAAGCCGACGTAGGGGATAAACGCCAACATTCCCGTGAGGATACCGATCGGAAC
>JAAFHJ010000423.1 GCA_013298325.1 Myxococcales bacterium
CCCTTCGGGAACGGCTTCCGGAGCGCCTTCGACGCCGCGACCGGCACGCTCACCATCACCACGACGACGCTCATCCCTGGGACGAGCTACGTCCTGGAAGGGGCCGACGCGGAAACGGGACCCTTTTCTGCCATTCAGGACAATCTCTCGGCCGCCAAATACACAAAGACGGTTCTGAGCATCCCCAACGCGACGCGTGCTTTCTATCGCCTTCGCCGAAAGTGATTCAATACCAGGGATTATGCCCGTCTCGGTGGCCACTATCGCCGGCACTGCTGCAGGTACGCGGGTCCATTTCGGGAGCGGTCTTCTCCCAACGGGGGTCTTCGCCGGGGCGGTTATGCTGTTTGAAGCCTTCGAAGAGAATTCCTAGCTCTCGGTAGGCGCGCGCTTCACAAAGGCGATTGCGGATCTCACGAAGCGTGTTTGAAGAGCGGTAGCCGTCCCGGTCGGCAAAGTAAGCAGGCACCGCGGCGACGATCGCCTCGCCGCTCGGTGCGCCGTTCGCAAAGGCTGGCCAGGCGCGGGGCAGGGCACGCAGGGCGATCGGCCCCTCGCGGAGGAAGGCTTCGAACATCGCGCGATCCTGGAGCGGGGCGAATTGCTGGGCGAACTGCTTAGAATCCTTGAAAGGATCGGCGATGCCGTCCGTTGGCAACGCGGCGAGGGCGACGAGGATCGCACTCCGTTGTTCGGGGTGGGCCGTCCAGAGCCCCTGGTAGGCGGGCACCCAGCCGACGCTGCTGCGGGGCCCTTCGGCGCCGAGGGCGAGGAGCGTCGCGCGGAGCGTCTTTGGGTCGGTTGAGCCGCCCTGGAGGAAGGCGAAGAGGGGGCCATCGGCGTCGCGTTCCCGGCGAAGCGCTGCCACGAGGTTTGCGGCGACGACCGCCTTGCTCCGCGGCGTGCGATCGCTCCGCGCGTCCTCGGAAGCGGGGAGGGGATCGGGCATTGTCGCGAGGCGCTCGCCCAGCCGTTTGCTCGCCTCTGTTGAGCGGGAAATGGCACTGAGGCTGGGGCGATCTTTCTCGAAGATGCGTGGAAGAACCGGTTCCAGCATCGCCGGCAGTTGGCGCTCGAAATCCGGGCAGGTGGCGGGGGCACCGAGCACCCGGAGCACTTCATCCTGGTCGCGCCCCGCGAGGCGCCCCCCCTGGGTAGCGAGGAAGTTCCCCGCGGCGGGGGCGGCCGTACAGAGCCCGCGTCCCGGTTCCGCGTCGCGGAGCCACGGCAGGTAGCTCACGACGACCTGGTCTGCGTAGGGGGCGAGTGCACTCTTTGAAATAACTTCGGCAAAACGGACAGCGCGGCGGAGTTCCTGGGCGGCGCCGTCGCCCGTCCGATCGGCCATCGAGGCGCGGCTCTTCGTCGTCGTGAGCCACTTCAGGTAGGCGCCGTAGCGGGCCGGGGCGAGCGCCGCCGGGTCGACGTTCTGGAACTCGGCGGTGCCGCGATCGCTGGGGCCCGCAGGAAAGGAATCGAGGGTTGCGTTCGCGAACCGAAAGAGCGCGGTCCCGGCCGGGGAGCCGGCGTGCGTGCAGGAAAGTACCCCGGATTCAAAGCTCGTTTTCTCCGAGGGGCCGAGCTCGATGGAGATGGCCCTCAGAGAAGAGAGATCGCGATCGGCGATGCGTAGGAGATCGCTCGTCAAGAGCTCGAAGCTGTAGGTGATCGACCGGGGGAACTTCGCCCCGAAGGCTTCTGGGACGCCGGGGCCGACGGTGATCGCGACCGGGTGACCGACGAGCGCTTCGACGACGGCCTGATTGCGTTCCGCTGCCACCCGATCGGCGGCCGGGAGCGCGGCAAGGACCGCGGGGAAAGGGCGACCTTCCCCGTGGATGCTGGCGCTGGGGCCTGTGGTCGCCGCCGATGGAGCACCACAGGCGACGAGGACGAGCGCGAGGGGGATTCGACGAAGCAGTTCTGGGCGGACGAGCGTCATGGCGTGCACTTCGCTTGGAGGGTGCTGCAGCGCGTGCCGCGGGGATCTTCGGCGCAAGCGGCGGCAGCCTGGGCACAGATGCCCGTTTTTGCCGATTTTTGAGGCGCAGGCGTCGGTCGCTGCGGCGCGGGTGCCGTCGTTTTCGACGGGCGCGTCGGCGCCTCGGGCAAGCCTTCGACCGGCGTCGTTTCGGCGATTTGAGGGGCGACGAGCGTCACCGGTGGCGGCGGCTGGTCGGGCACCGTCGGTGCGCGGACGGCGAGGAAGAAGAACGCGGCCCCTGCGCCGACCGTCGCGACGCCCATCGCCGCGAAGACGGCAATCATCGGGTTCGACGACGGGGTCGGCAGCGGGGTTGGCGATGGGAGCGCATAGAGGGCAGGCGGCGGAGCCGGTGCGACCGCACGGGGCGTCACGAGCATGGAGCCGCACTGGGCGCAGGCGCGCTGGGCGTACTCACGCGTGTCGATGGGGCTTCCACAATGGTCACAGCGGAGGATGGTTGCCAAAGCGCGGCGATCCTTGCGCAAACGCGCGGGCGCTTCCACCAGATCCGGAAAAATGCGACGTCCGGCCCGGCGAGCACCGACCGCCTACTCGACGGTGACCGTTTGCGTGAAGCCGCCGGTCGCCAGGGGATCGCGCTGCTCCTGCGCGGCGACGAACCCACCGAGATCGTTAGACGTTCCGGCGGAGGCGACCCAGACATGCCCCGCGTAGGTCTGCTGGCGGTAGACGCCCCCCGCCGGGATCGTCGCGTAGCGCTGACGGGTGCCCTTGAAGGTGAGCCAGAGGAGGTCGATGGGGGCGTCGCGGTGGTTCTTCACGACGAGCGTCAGCGATTTTGTGCTCGTCGGCGATGTGCGCGGGAGCGTGGCGACCGGCTTTAGGCTGCCAGACTGCGGCGTCTCGGTCGGCGTTTCAGCCGTCACCGGCGGCAGCGCGGTCACGGCGGTCGGGAGTTCCAAGGCGGTCGGCGGTTTCATCGAGCTCGTCGTGCTGCGCACCAAGAAGAGGGCGGTCACCACGCCGAGCATCAGGATCGCGCCGACGCCGGCCACGATGGCGATCCCGATCCCGGTGCCGTCGCGAGCGCCGTTCCGTGGATCGACGGGGAGGGGGGCCATCGCCGGGCCTGCCGCAAAGCCGAACGGCGTGCCGCATTGCGGGCATGCGTTGGCATAAGGGGGCGGGAAGGCGCCGCAGCGGGAGCAGTTCACGCCCCAAACACTAGCGACTTTGGCGTCCATTTCCCCGAGGGATCGACGTTCCTCTATCGTTGCCGGCCGTGACCCCTTTTCGCGACCCGAATGAAGCGGCAAACCAGCGGCTTGAAGCGCTGGTTTCTCAGGAAGATCAACGGCGTACCGCGGGGGGCGCGCCTAGCCGCCAGCGGCGTCGGCTCCTTGGGGCGCTTGCGTTGTTCACCGCCGCAACGGTGTTCGGCGGGCTCGGCGTCGCCGGGGGTGTCGTTTACGCGCTTGGGCGCCCGCTCCAGAAGACGGTTCTACCCACGAATGCGGGCACTTCGGTCACCGTCGTCTTCCGGACCGACGTCTGGTTCATCCGCGCGACCCACGGCGGCACGCCCCTCCAGCCGCTCCTTGCGCCGGCGACCGACCTCGACGGTACCCCCCGCCCGACGCGCGCCCTGAGCTTCTTGATCCCCGACAGCACTGGGGAGAGCGACGACGACGAAATCTCCCTGGAATACCGGGTGTTTGGTTTCTCGCGCCACCTCACCGTCCCCGTCCACGCCGCCGCCGAGGGGATCGCCTCCACGCGGGCGATCCTCGATGGGATGCCGAACGCGTGGGTCGCCTTCATCCAGGGGAAGGTCTATTTCACCACGCTCCTCGCCTACAAATTCGCCATCAAAGAGATCCGCTGGGGCATCGACGACGGCCCCCTCGACCGCCGCGTCGCCTTCGCGCCGTCGAAGAACCTCGCCACCGGGATCAATCCGTTCACCGACGACGTCTACGTCGCCATCGACGACGCCGTGAGGAAGGTCCGCGTGCAGGTCGTCTGGAAGGACGGCAAGACGAGCCGCGTGAACACCATCGCGCGTACCCCGTAGACGCTGACGAGAGTCGCCCTTGCAACGCCGCGCCGTTCTGACTAGCGAACGCCGCCTATGTCCGCCGAAACGCCGATCCTTTCGTTCGTCCTCTCGAACTACAAAAACTTCAACGCCCGTGCGACCCGCGACGCGCTCGTCGCCTACTGGAAGCACCTGGAGTCGGGCGGGAAGATGTTCTGGGCGGTCGCCGGGGCGATGTCTTCGGCCCAGCTCGGGATCACCCTGGCACCGGCGATCCGCGCGGGGCTCATCCACGGCATCTCGTGCACCGGCGCGAACATTGAAGAATCGCTCTTTCGCCTCGTCGCGCACACCCACTACAAAGACTTCCCCGACTACCGCTACTTCACCAAGGCGGACGACACGAAGATCCTCGAAGACCGGATGCGTCGCGTGACCGACACCAGCATCCCGGAAGACGAAGCGTTCCGCGCCGTCGAGAAGATCGTCGTCCCGATGTGGGAGAACGCCTCGAAGAACGGCGAGCGCCGCTTCTGGCACGAGTACTTCTACGAGCTCGTGAAGGCGGTCCCGGCGAGCATCCAGGAAGGGAAGCCGGAAGACTGCTGGCTCCTCGCCGCCGCCGACCACAAGCTCCCCATCGTTGTCCCCGGGTACGAAGACTCGACTTTCGGCAACATTTTCGCCAGCTACGTCGCCCGCGGCGAGTGCTCGGCGAGCATCGCCAAGTCGGGCATCGAGTACATGGCCGACTTCTACGGCCGCTACGAGACGCTCGCCGGTGGCCCCGACGACGCCGGT
>JAAFHJ010000424.1 GCA_013298325.1 Myxococcales bacterium
CATCCGCGCCGCGACGCCTTCGTCTTTGCCTGCATCGGGGCGGACGTCGCGCATCGCGAAACGCGAATAGCTCCCCGCCGCGGGGATCGGCCCCTTCTCCAAGGCACGCAACTCGCTCTCTTTGCTTGCAAGAGTGTCGCGGAGCGGAGCGCGCTTTTTGTCGGCTTCGGGGCCGTCGGCGAGGTCTGCGATCTTCCCGCGGAGATCCTGAATCTCCTTCGAGAGGTCGACCTTCTTTCGTGCTTCTGCCGTATTGGAAGCATCGGCAAACAGGTATTTTCCGTCGCGCACGTAGAGGTCGAGGACGCCGACCGTCTGAAGGTGGTTTGCCGTCTCGACAATCAACGTATCGCCGAGTCGCTCGACGGGCGGCGCTTCTGTGTTCGAGTCCCCTTCAGTGACTTTCGAGCCGACGACGATCGCGGCAAGCTCGGGGACGTCGTCAGCGATACGCTTCGCGGCGCCACGCCCGATTGCGGCAAGAAGTACGAAGGTTTGGGCCCCTTCCCCCTTTGCGGCGGCGAGCTCCTGCTTGACCGTCGCGGCAAGCTCGTCGGTCCCCGCGTCGGGCGTCGCGGCCGCGGCGCCGAGGATGCCGATCTTGATTCCGCCGACCTCCCGCACCACGTGGCCGACGGCACCGACCGCCGTGCCCCCAGCGCCGGCCCCGCCGACGATGGTCGCGCCGCTCGCTGCGCTGAGCGCTTTCAGGTCGGCCGCGCCAAACGCGAGGTCATTCACGCCAGGAGCGAAGGCGAGAAGTGCTGGAAGATCCTTGCGATTCCCCGGCTGAAAGGCCTGCGCGATCGCGAGCGCCTTTGCCTTTTCTTGCTCGGCCTTCACCGGGACAATCTTCGAGTCCATGTAGAAAAGCGGGCCGGCCGCGAGGATCGCCGCCGGGGCGTGAACCGTCCCGCTCTCCGCCGCAAGCAGGGCGGCGAAACGATCCATCCCGCCCCGCTGGTCCTTCACGCAGCCGCACGGCTCAAGAGCGCCCGCAAAATCGGAGACCAAGTAGAGGCGCGCGGTCGGCGTCGCCGAAATCGGGGCGGTTCCTGCATCGAGCTGCTCCTTCGGTCGGCACCCATCGCAGGCGACGAACCCAGGGAGCACCGCCGCCGCGAGCAGGCCGCTCGCGAGGAACCGGCTCGGCATTCGAGCGAATTTGCTAAAAAACGAACCAAACGTGCCCGGAGGATTCGACCGCGAAAGCATCGCGTCCGACGCTAGTCGGGTTGCGCGAGAAGCGGCAGCGCGATCGACATCGGGCGACCGGCGACGCTCCGCTAGCGGTCGATTGTCAGGTCCATCGCGCCAGATCGGAGGTAGACCGACAAGTTCATCCTTCATGCTTTTTCGAGCGCGCTTCGAGGAGAACTTCTTTGGCTAACGACGACGGGAAACAGCTCGGAGGGAAGCGGCTTGGCCCGTTTCTGGTCGATTCCCGGCTCGCGGTCGGAGGGACGAGTGAGGTCTTCCTCGTGCGCCGTCATGGAGTCACGCCGTCGCCGACCCTCGTCCTGAAGCGGCCGCTCTCGTGGCTCCAGTCCGATGAGAACTTTCGCGAAATGTTCGCGCGCGAAGCGCAGCTCCAGGCGCTCGTCCGCCATCGAAACGTCGTTGAAGTCTTCGAAACAGGACTCCTTCCCGGCGGCGAGCCGTTTCTCACGCTTGAATTCGTCGACGGCATTGACGGCTATCGCCTGCTGAGACGCCTCCGTCAGGAGGATCGAAAGCTCGCGAGCGGCGTCGCCGTCCACCTCGTCGCCGAACTTCTTGAAGCGCTTTCCGCAGTGCATGCTGCGCGCGATCCGGCGGGACATCCCCTCGGGATCATTCACCGCGACGTGAGCCCGTCAAATCTCTACATTGGCGAAGATGGTCGCGTAAAGCTTGGCGATTTCGGTCTCGCGTCGACGATGCATCGCGCATCACGGCCCGATTCTGGAGCGACGCTGAAGGGCAAATTCGCCTATGTAGCGCCGGAACAGGTCGAAGGTATCCCCTTTGATCACAGGGCCGATCTCTTCAGTGCGGCGATTGTTCTCGCAGAGGCGCTCCTTGGCCAGCAGCTTTTCCGCGGCGCCGGGCAGCTCGCCGTGCTTCTCGCGATCCGCGATTGTGATCTCGCCCCCCTCGATGCGCTCGAAGGCGTCGTCCCGGGCGGTCTCCTCGGCGCGCTGCGAAACGCGCTCGCGAAAGATCCGAACCACCGCTTTCAAGATGCCATCGCCTTTCGTGCGGCCATCCTCCCCTTCGCCGCGCCTCCCCCTCAGGCGGCCCGCGCGCTTCGGTCGGAAGTCCTGCGAATTCGGGGTAATCCGACGCGCGCCATGGAACGAGTCTCGCCCGCGACCGTGGTCGGAGCGACCTTCGAGTCGCTGACGGCTGGCGTCGCGCAACCGCCTCCGAAAGGCCCCGCCGAGCTCCCCAGCGGCTTCGGGGTGCCGGCGGCGCTCGCGCCCGAGCCGACGCGTGCCCCGACCCTCCCCGAAATGCGCGAACCGGCGACGACGACGAGCTACGGAACGGCCGCGAATTTCTTCCGGTCCCCGGACGGGACGACCCACGGTCCCCTCTCGTTTGCCGAACTTATCGAAGCACTTATCGTCGGTCGCATCGAAGCGACCGATCCGGTCTCCTACCAGGGGGCCCCTTTCGTCCCCTGCGGCACCATCGATGAGCTGCTCCGTTTCCTGCCGTCGGCGACCGCCACGACGACCGCGCTCAACGGCCCCGATCTCGCCGCTGGGCGGACAATTCTCACGCCGCTCGCGTTGCTTTCCCACCTCGCCGACGGTTGGCGCATGCGGGGCGACGCCGCGCTGATTTGCGAGCGCCCCCTCCGCGGGGACGTCCACGAGTCGGGCCGGGTCGACCGGAAAGAAATCTACCTGCGCGAGGGCTTCCTCTACCAGGTCGCTTCGAACGAACCGAGCGAACTTCTTGGTGAATTCCTTCTCCGCCGCGGCCAGCTCGATGGGCCTGGGCTCGCGCTCGCGAAGGGGCACCTCTCCCGCTACGAGGGGCGCATGGGGGACACCCTCATCGCCCTCGGCCTCGTCGACCCGATGACGATCTTCCAGGCGATCCGCGCACAGGGGCGCTCCCGCCTCGCCGACCTCTTCGGCTGGCCCGAGGGCTCGCTGCTCGTCGTCCCCGGTGGCGCGAAGGTTCGTCCTGAATTTCCGTTGAAATTGGATATCTTGACGGCGCTCGTCGAAGCAACCTCGACGGTCACCTTCCCGGTGCCGACGGGACCGTTCCGTGCGGTCCCGAACGTCGACCGGCCCGAGAGCCGACCGACCCCCTCCACGCGCACCGGCGCCCCCGCCGCGCTGCCGCCGCTCCTCGAACGCGTTCTGGATGGCCTCACCGTCGACGGCTCCGCCGCCTACGACGACCTGCTCCGCCACCTCGCACGCGGCGGTTATTCGGAACTCGACGCCCGGCGCGCCCTGCACATTTTGATTGCCGCCGGCCTCGCGACCCGCGTTTGAGTGCGGGGATTCAGCGACCGCCGCTGGTGAAAGCGCCGCCACTGAACGGGAGAACCGCTCGAAGGTCTTCGTCGGTAAATTTCAGCTGAAGGCCGAGGAAGTAGTCGCGGCGATCGGCGAGAAACAAATGGTCAACGCCGCCGATCAACCAGAGGCGGTTGAGAAATTCGTAACCGAGAAAGACGCGATAGCGCCCCTTCGTCGACTCGCCAAACCCGAAGAAGTCTTGCGTAATGGCAAGCCGATTGTTGAGCAGGTGAATGTCGAGACCGAGGCCGCCGGTCGACTCCTTCACACCAAAGCGCCCCGTCAGCGAGATCCCGCTGCCGACGTTTAGCTTTCGTGCATATTGCACAGACACACGGAACGCGTCGGTCGTCGTCGTCGTCGTCGTCCGGTAGTGGGACGGCTCGTTCGGGTTCGTCGTGTCGACGTCGGTCTGGGTGAAGTTCGTCTTGCCGCGCGGGTCGTTGATCAGCTCGATGACGTAGTACTTGTCTTCGCGGGGCTGCAGCCGCAACTCTACGAAGTTCTTGATCGTTCCGGCGAGAAAGTTGTAGTCTGCACGCAAGCCGACGACCGCCTGCACCCGCCCGAGCTGGGAGACGTAGTCGTTGACCCCCTCGGCGACCCCCTGGACTTCGTTGATCAGCGCATCGTCCTTCGTGAGCTTCCCGATGGTCCCTTCGCCGCGATCAATGCGCCCGGCGACGCTGTCGATGTGCGCGAGGGAAGACTCCAGGCTCGAAGAGGCGCGATTGATCCGCTCGACGGTCTGCCGGAGATCCCCCGGTTCTTTCGTCGGAGACTTCGGGTCGTTCTTTGCCATCAACTCGCGGAGATCGCCGGTGACCGCGCGGACGTTCTCGAGGATTTGAGCGACCTTCGGTTCGCCATCCTTGGTGATGCGATCGACGTTCGTGATCGTCTGCTTGATCGACTCGCGGTTCTCACGGATCGTCACGTTGAGCGCTTCGGTAGCGTCGGCGAGATTCGCGAGAATTTTCTTCATGTTGTCGCCCCCCTCTTGGGAGCCGACCGACTCGGCGAGGCGCTCACTCACGATCTTTACGCGATCGGCAATACGTGCGACGTCGGCCAAAATTTGGTCGGTCGTCGGCGCTTCTACAATCGCGGAAACTTCGTCCCCCTCTTTCAGGCGACGCTTGTCGTCGGTCCCGGCCGTCAACACGACCACGCTCTCGCCGAGCAGCGACGCGCTCTTCTTTCCGAGGGTCGCGTTATCGAAGAGGGCTACGTCTTTTTGAACGTGCACATCGAC
>JAAFHJ010000430.1 GCA_013298325.1 Myxococcales bacterium
GGAGGAGGCAATGATTTCGAGGTATTCCCAGGCGGGGCGGCGAGGAGTTCAGCCGCGCGGACGCCTGCCGGCGACGCACCCCCACCCAGCGGCAGCGCATTCGGATCCCAGACGACCACCGGCGCACCGGTATCGCCGCTGTAGAAGCGGCCGGGGCGCAAACGCTCGCGCGGATCGCCGCGGTCGTCGCGGGAGGGCACGGCGAACGGCACCTCCCCGAACGGTTTGCCCGCAGGAACAAACGGCTCTGGGCGGCTCCTTCGTCCGGGCGGCGGCAGAAGCCCACCGGCAAGTGGCGCCGTCCACCCGTCGATCGGCCCGTCGGGCCCCGTCGGGACGACGAGAAGATCACGGGCGCGAGTGCATGCAACATACAGGAGTCGCCGCGCCTCCGCCTCATCATCGGCAAGAAGCGTCGCACGCTCTTCGTGGAGGGCCCACGGCGCCAGGCCTCCGATCGGGAGCATCCAAGCGGGGCGCCCTTCGGCATCAACACCGACCGAAAACCCTGGATCTTCAAACACTTGTGGCGCAGTCGGGTCGCACAGAATCACGACCGGATACTCAAGTCCTTTTGCGCGGTGGACGGAGACGAGCGCGACACCAGCGCCCCCCTCTTCGGCGATCCGTCCCTCTTCGGTCCCGCCGCGTTCGGCGAGACGCTGAAGTCGTGCGACGAAGTTTCGGAACCCGATGGTCGCGCGATCGTCCTCGCGACGGGCAAGCGCGCAAAAGCGGTCGAGGTTCGCCAGCGCCTGTTCGGCGGCCGGGCGGAACGCGAGCGTGATGCGGGCGGCCAGCGCATCGACGAGGGCGTCGACGGTCTCCGCAAAGGGGCGCTCATCCCGTGCATGATGCATCGAAATCAAGAGGCGGATCGCCCCTTCTACGGGGTCGGCGGGCCCACCTTGACTGGGCCCGGTTTCCGGCGGCCCGAGGAGCGCACGACGGGCGCGTGTTGCGAGCGGAATCGCTTGGTGGGCAACGAGGAGCGCCTCGTCGGAGAAGGCGAAGAGCGCCCCTCGGAGCGCGGCAAAGAGCAGGAATTCGTCGAGGGGATCGTCGATGGCGCGCAGCGCGGCAAGCAGCTGGCGAACCTCATCGCGCGCGAAGAAGCCGCGGGGGCCGGTCGCCGCGTGGAGAAGGCCGCGTGCGTCGAGGGCGGCCACGTAGGGGCGCGTCGTGTCCTCCCCGAACATCCGCTTGAAGAGGAGGCAGATGTGTCGCTCGGCGACGCGCACCGGCTTTCCGCCTTCGTAGACCGTGTAGCCAGACTCACGGACCAGCCATTGAACAAACGCAGCAACGGCGTCCGGAAAGCTCAATTCAATGGCCCAATTGGACGGCTTCCCCGAGAGCGTTGAGAACGGCGCCGGGACCGGCAACGCGACGACCGTCGGGAGCGGGTTCGGATGCTCGGCGCGGCACGGAGCCAGATTCGTGTATGATGCACCAAAGAGCGGCGCGAACGCTCCGTCGACGAACTGGGCGAGTGCACCTCGGAAACGATGCGTAGCGACAAGAGAAAGATGCTCTCCGCCCGTCTCAAGGATGCGGGCTGCTACGCGTGCATAGAGCTTCGGATCGGCGCGGCGGAACCGGTAGATGCTCTGCTTCGGATCGCCAACGAGGAAGAGCCGACCGCCGCCAGGGGTGCACTTCCACGGATCGCTCTCGTGCCGATCGTTGGCGCTCAAAAGAAGGAGAAGTTCTGCTTGAACGGGATCGGTATCCTGGAACTCATCGACAAGAAAAGCGTCGTAGCGAGATGCAACCGCTTCGCGGGCTTCGTAGCTGTTGCCGACGAGCCGCCGCGCCGCCAAGAGGAGTTCGAGGAAGTCGACGCGCCCCGCTTCGTCCTGGGAAGCGAGCGCCTGCTCGTAGCCCTCGAGGAGGCTGCGAAGGTCTTCGCGGAGCAGCGACGCAAGCTCGCCGTCGGCGCGGGCGACGAAGCGCTGTGCGTGTACTTTCCACGCATCCCGAGCGGCGAGAACCTCGTCTTTCGGAACCGACACGCCATCGACCGTCGCAAAGGTTCGCGGCCCGCCGACCCAGCGAAAATGGCCGGCGCGCTTGCCGCGCGTCGCGCCGCGGAGCTCCTCTTCCGCGCCATCGAGGTCGCCGGCATCGACCCGCCGGGCCGCCGACGCCGACGCCGCTACGACCGCCTGGAGGCTCTTTCCGAGCCAACTGTCGCGGTCGCTTGCGCCGGCAAGCATCGCCTCGATCGCCGAGCCATCGGCCAGCAGCGCGGCGAACTCGGCGGCGCGATCCCGGGTCGGCTTCGACCAGGAGCCTGCAAAATCGCGAACTTGCGCAAGCGACCAGCCGGCCTGCTCAAGGATCGCAGCGGCGCCGCGTCGGTCGGCGTGCTCTTTGGAGCGCCGGCGCAAGAGGCGAGCGACACCAGGAAAGCGAGCGGCGTCGGCGCAGGCGACGGGGAACCACTCCTCAAAACACCCGTCGTAAATCGAGCGTGCGGCGTCCTCATCAATCACGTGAAAGCCCGGGTCAATCCCCGCTTCGAAGGGATGCCTGCGGAGGATTTCGCCGCAAAATGAGTGTATCGTACACACCGTTGCACGTTCGATTTCGCGCAGCGCGGCGGCGGCGCGGGCACCGACCTCCCCTTCGCTGCGCGCCTTTACGACGAGCATCTGACGGAGGCGCTCTTTCATTTGAGCCGCCGCCTTTTCCGTAAACGTCAGCGCCGCAATTCGGGAAAGAGGAATTCCACGACCGACGATCAAGTAGACGATGCGACCGACGAGGGCGGTCGTCTTCCCGGAACCAGCCGAGGCCTCCACGAGAAAGTTGGTGTCCCAAGCATCGCGGATGCGGGCGAGCGTCGCTGCATCGGGGCGGGCGTCGATGGCCGACGAACCACTCATGGAAGCCTCCGCAGCGTCTGCAGGGGGACGAGCCGCTCCTGCCGTTTGTTGGCGGCGATTTGCTCGGCCCCTTCGCCGCAAATCGCCTGAAAATCGCAGTATCGGCAGCCGTATTCGCCAGGTGCGCGTGGCAGGAAGCCTTCGCGGAGGGCGCCATCGACGGTGCTGGCGACGGTTCCGAAGGCGGCGCGAGCCCGGTCATCGAGGGGGACGAAGACGCGCGTAAAATCGCCCGCGTGGGTGCAGTAGTAGAGTTCTCCACCCGCGACGGTGGCCCCATTCGCGCCAAGAATTTTCTCGAGGACGAGCGAATAGACGACCGGTTGAAGGACCGTCCCCCCTTCGGTAATCACGCCCGCCTGTACCTTTGTTTTCCCGGTCTTGTGGTCGACGGCGACGAGCGAGCCGTCCGGCCGTCGCTCGACGAGGTCGACGGAGCCTCGCGCGAGAAGGAGCGTGGGACTCGCGCCATCTCCTGAGATTTGTACCGGTTCCACGACGCTTCGCGGATCCCGTCCCGCCTCCTGGGCGAGGCCAAACGCGAGTTCGAAGTAGAGGGGCTCGGCCGGATGGGCGATCTGCGCGTCGAGCCACACCTCCAAATCGCGGACCACTTCATGCAGCATGTCGTCCCAGATCACTGGGAGGAAAGCGGCCCCACGGGCGCGAGCATTCGCCTCTTCTTCCCCGAGAATCTGGAGGAGCGACTCAAAATGTGCTGTTCGTTCGTCCCCCTTCAAAGGGAGTTTTCCGCCGTCTCGTGCCTGAAGGAGGAAGCGGAAGAGGACTTCGTGGACGAGCGTCCCGCGGACGAGCGGATCGATGACGTCTCGGACCGAGCGATCCTCGGGGGGCGAGAGGCGGAAGATCGCAGAAAGTAAGAACTTGTAGGGGCAGGCGGCGAAATTCTGGAGGGCCGTCGGCGAGAACGATCGTGCGGCCAGCTGGTGTTTGGCAAGGGCGGCAACGCCGGCTGCCCCCGCGTCGACGAAGCCGTCGGCCAGCGTCCACTTGCGGAGGGCCCGGTGGGCGCGCATCCGGAGCGCTCGATCGACGGTGGCGCCGTCAAAACCGTACCCGAGCACATAGCGAAGCGCGCCGTTCTTCGGGGTCGCGGTCGCAGTCGGGGTGGTTCGGAGAGCGGCGGCGAGTTCGGCGAGGACGAATTCGTCGCGATCGGCGGCATCGCCGGGGTCTTCCGGCGCTGGCCACGCGAGCGACTCGCGATGGGCCTCTTCACTGGCGCCGATTTCGTGGAGAAGGGCGGTCCGGTAGAGGGACGGAAGGAGTGGGCGGCCGCTGTCGTCGATACGTGGATAGGAGAGGGTCAACTCGTCGCTCGCTGCGCCGACGACGCGCAAGAAGGCGCGCCGCTCCCGGCCCTCGTCGCCGCTTTCTCCAGAAAACGGATCGACCTCTTGTTTCTCAGGAAAGCAGCGTTCGGCGAGACCGATGACGAAGAGATGGGCGAAGGATCGGGCGCGGAGCGACTCGGGATCGCCGACAAAAATGCCGGCGCGCCGTTCAGGAACCACGTATTTTTCCTTCGCAAAGCGCCCTTGAAGGCGAGCCGCGAGGCGCTCGGGAGATGCCTCCGCTTCGGGAAGCTCGATCTCGGCGGCGAGCACATCGAGGACCGCCCACGGCTCCGCGAGCGAACTCCGGACGACGGTCGCGAAGGCACGCACCGATCGCCCCCCCTCCAGCAACGGCACCGCGCGCTCGAGCCACGCCTGAAAGCCGAGGATCGCTTCGTCGGCCGACGGGCCCGTCCGTTCGTCGCGAGAGACGGCGGGCCCACGTCCACTGGGCTCTGGCA
>JAAFHJ010000425.1 GCA_013298325.1 Myxococcales bacterium
CCGCCGTGACCGATGACGATCTCCGTCGAGCCGCCCCCGATGTCAAAGACAAGGACCGGCCCGTCTTCCGCCAAAGACATCCCCGAGAGGGCCCCTTGAAAGGTAAGACTTGCTTCGCGTTCGCCAGAAATCACCGCGATGTCTGCAGCGAATTCGCGCTTGATGGCTGCGACGATCGGTTCGCCACCGGCGGCATCGCGCATGGCGGACGTCCCGACGGCGCGCGTCTCGCGGACGTCAAAACGCCGGGCGATCACGGCGAACTCCTCGATCGCGGCGAGGGTCCGTGCGATCGCCGCATCGGCGAAACGGCGTGTTTTATCAACCCCTTCGCCGAGACGCACGATTCGCATCTCCTCGTGGACGGCGCGCACAACGCCTGAGGGATCCCGCGTCGCGATGAGGAGCAGGATCGTGTTCGTTCCGAGATCGAGGGTGGCGACGTTCATGGGGGCTCTCTTCGGGAAGACCAAACGAAAACGGAGAAGAGCCAGGCCCTTCCCCGTTTCAGAAAACCTCGAAAGACTCAGTGAATCTTCGTGAGGTCGAGCATTTCATCGAGGCTCGGCTGGAGCACGAGCTCAACGCGGCGGTTGCTCTGCTGCTGCTCCTTCGACTGGGTCGCCGAGCTGCCCTGCTGGGGGTCGGTCTCGCCGTAGCCGGCCGCCGCCCAATGGAGGGCGTCGAGGCCGCCCCCTTGGAGCTTCTTGTCTTTCCCTTCCGTCGCCGGCGCGATGACGAAGAGGAGGACGGTGCGCGCACGCGCGAGGGAGAGACCCCAGTTGTCGTGGAAGGGGCCACCGCCGTAGCGGACGTTGTCGGTGTGGCCGGCGACCTGGAAGTTGCGGGAGGCGAGGTCTTTATCGCCTCGAATGATTTCAGAAATCTGGAGGAGCGCGTCTTTGCCGCCCTGCTTCAGTTCGTCTTTGCCGGAGTCGAAGAGGACGTCGCCGGGGAGCTGGATCACCATCCGGTTGTTGCGGATGACGACCTTGAGGCCGGGGACCCCATCGAGCTTCGCCTTGAGCGCCTTGAAGCGCGCTTCGATGGCGGCGAGCTGGTCGGCGCGCGCCTTGTACTGGGCGAGCGCTTCCTGGAGCTTCGCCATCTCTTCTTTGGACTTGGCAAGACCGAGACCGGCCTGGTCGAGCTGCCCCTTGAGGCGCTTGAGCTCGTCCTGGGCTTCGCCGTAGCGCTTCTGGTCTTCGGCGAGCTGCCCCTTCGCGGTGTTGAGGTCGGTCGCGAGCTTGTCGATCTCGCGCTGCTTTGCCTCCATCTCCTCATCGGAGTGGCCGCAGCCGGCGAGCGTCACGAGGAGCGGAAGGGCGAGGGCCCGGGCAAAACGGAGCGTGGTGGTGGACATCGACACGGAGAGACTCCTGACTGAAGGGGACCGTACGCCGCGCGTTTCAACGGCGATGGCGACGGGGCCGAGGTGGGCCCCCGCCGCGAAAAAACCTGTACGTCTCGCGAACGAGGGCCGTCAAGGAAGGAGTCGTGGGGGGACCGCAAAGCGCCCCCGGGTGCCGACGCCGCGCTGCTGGCGAGCGAGCCGGGTGACCATGACGCAGTCAGCCAACTTCCGGTGGCAGGCAAAGAGGCGCCCCCTTCCTGCTCACGCCATATTTCCGATTTTGGACGAATCGGAAACTTGCATCTATTCGTTTGCCCCCCAACGAACTACCGATTTGCCCATTTCAAGCGAATTTTTTGCGGTGTCGGTAGGTTTTTTTCCCAAAACGAGGCCGCGGAATCCGTCAAGTTTTTTTCTTTGACGACTAAACTACGTGACCATATACGTCGTGTAACAACCTCTGCAGGAGGACACATCATGGCTGCGAAGAAGACTGCGACGAAGGCGGCGCCCGCAAAGAAGCCGGCACCGAAGGCCCCCGCGAAAAAGGCGGCTCCGGAAAAGAAACCGGCGGCAAAGGCTCCGGCACCGGCAAAGAAGCCTGCGCCGGCTCCGGCACCGGCGAAAAAGGCGGCGGCTCCGGCAAAGAAGCCGGCCCCCGCTCCGGCAAAGAAAGCAGCCCCGGCGAAGAAGCCCGCTCCGGCTCCCGCAAAGGCCCCCGCCAAGAAGGCAGCCCCCGCCCCCGCGAAGGCACCGGCCAAGAAGCCCGCCCCCGCTCCGGCAAAGGTGCCGGCCAAGAAGGCAGCTCCCGCCCCGGCCCCCGCCAAAAAGGGCGCAGCTCCGGCCAAGAAGCCGGCTCCGGCCCCCGCGAAGGCCCCCGCCAAGAAGGCGGCCCCCGCGCCGGCTAAGAAGGGCGCAGCTCCGGCCAAGAAGCCGGCTCCGGCTCCGAAGAAGCCGACGAAGAAGGTTTCGCCGCCGGCTGGTGTCCCCAGCGCCGTCACGGGAAGCTTTTCCGACGAAGAATGAGGGGCAAATAGGCGGAAACGTCGATCTGCACGGGAGGAGGGATCGGGAAACCGGTCCCTTCTTTCTTTTTGTGCCGCGGCCGTGCCTCAATCGGGGATTGCCCAACGCGTCCGTCCGCAAAGCGGGAGACGGCGCGGAGTTTGATGCCAACGCGTCCGTCCGCAAAGCGGGAGACGGCGCGGAGTTTGATGCCAACGCGTCCGTCCGCAAAGCGGGAGACGGCGCGGAGTTTGATGCCCACCTGTTCAATCGGCGCTCGATGTCCGTCTCTCGACGAGAAACACCCACATCGCACCACAAGCGCCCGACGCCCGAAGGCCGGGCCCACGGTCGAGCGCCCCTCCGGGTTGATGTACCCGACCGAAAGGCAGTCTCGACTTCTTTCCGCTTGACCGCCCCTTCCCGGAGGCGATCGGCGCACAAACCTACTCGGCGAGGAAGCTCTTCAGCGCGAGGGCGGCACCGCGCCGATCGAAGGGGATCCCTTCGAGCTCGCTACGCTGACCGATGCGCTCGAAAAGTTCGAGGAGAAACGCATGGAAAGCCTCCGCTTCGACGACGGCATCGTGGAGGCGGACCGGTGCGGCCAGGTCGTCGTCTTCGAGTTCGGCGAGGGCGTCGAAAAAGGCATCGAAGCGCGGGTAGTCGGCGTGCCGGAGCAGCGGGTAGCCCATCGCGCGAAAGTAAGAGAGGAAGCGGTGCACGAACGCGAGCGGCGGCGCGTCGTCCCAGGCTTCGTCGAGGGGGGGCAAATCGCTCGCTTTTTCGGCGAACGCCCGGACGACGTGACCAAACATCCAGACGTCGCGACGGAGCCGCTCGGAGAGGGCGCGGCGCGACACCGGGTCGTCGAAGAGCGCCGGGATCTCGGCGCCGGTGCGGAGGTCGATGCGCGTCTCGTCGAGAGGGGCGCCAAAGGCCCTCCCGAGGACGACGACGGCGTTCTGGAAGGCCGGGCGCAGGAGGGCGACGGCAATGGCTACACGGGCCCGTAGCGCGCCGCCGGTGATGCGCTGTTCCGGCGCCGGGAGCTCGTGTTCGAAGACACGACGCAGCTCGAGGCGAAGGTTCGCGGCGATCCCGCGCAGGGTGATCTTCACGCCGCGGAGCCAGACCGCTTCGTGGACGAGGTCGTCGTAGGCGTCGCGAAGTTCGCTCGATCGCAGGGAAAACAGGCGGCGATCGTAGCTCTCGGAGAGGAGAATTCCCGATTTTTTGCCGACGTAGCTCGTCAGGGCGCGGGCGTCCGAGCGGAGGGCTGCGAGGATCGCGTGGAGGGTGCCGTCGACATGGCGGCGATCGCCGTCCCGCTCATGGAGCTTCGCCTCGAGCAGGTCGGTGTAGGCGAGCATTCGGAAGAGCGTCAGGAACGTGAGGGCGACGAGGCGCGCCGCGACCGGATCGGGAATTTCGTCGACGAGATCGACGAGGACGCGATGGGCCGGACGGTCAAATTCCGGTCGAAATTCGAGGGCTCGCAGCGGATCAAAGAAGCCGCTTTGAGTGATCTCGCGGGTGGCGATGCCGATGGTCGCGTGGAAGGTCCGGTAGGGGACGCGGGGTAGGCGCGCGAGGGCGCCGATGACTTCGTCGAGGTTCGCAAAGCCGGCGCGGAGCGCGTAGAGGGAGTCTTCCGGGGTGCCGTGTTCGGTCTTCGAGAGGCGCGCGCGGGCGCCGTCATCGGGGAGGACCGTCTCCAAGTAGCGCTGGAAAAAATAGGCGCGACCGCGCCCTTCGAGGAGGCGCTCGGCGAGGGCGAGGATGCGGTGGGTCGCCTCGGCGACGCACTCCTGGGCCTCGCGGAAGTCCTGGGCGACGACGGCGGTGCGCTTCGTCGGGCCGCCGTGATTGCGCGGATTTCCGAAGCAAACTAAGCCTTTAAGGAGCGTCTCGAATTCGAAGAGGTCGTCGAGGCGTTCGGGCGAGAGCGTCGCCACCCAGCCCTCCCGGGCGATGGCGCGCGTGGCATCAAGGGCGCGCGAATCGTGGAGGAGCCGCTCAAAGGGGGAACGTCTTCCGGCATCTACAGAGGCTTCGACCACGGCGCGAAGCTAGCATGAGCGGTCCCCCGTGCGACGCGCTCGGAACGCCGCGAGTCGCACGAGGATCGAAAGCGTGCATGATGCATCCATGGCACGCCCCGTTTGCGTTGGTGCCGTTTGAAGTCGGCTGAGCTCGGCTCGCGGCGCGGAGAAAAGCGCGACGTGAAAAAAAGTAGCGCTCCTTGCGAAACCCCCCGTATCGTCGCGGCGTACTTTTCCGGCGACACGCAGACACTGCACTCGGTTGCGCAGGTTTTTCCCGCGCAGCGCCCACGGGGCAGCGTCATCGACGACGTTAAGTACTCGTGCATCACCCGCCGCGCCCTGCGGCCCTCTGAAGGAGAGTTTCTCATG
>JAAFHJ010000426.1 GCA_013298325.1 Myxococcales bacterium
AAAGTCCTCCCCAACCTGTTCGTCCCCTTCTTCACGACGAAACAGAAAGGGACCGGCCTCGGACTCGCGATCAGCCAGCGAATCGTCCAGGGGGCCGGCGGATCGATCGCCGTTGCGAGCCAGGAGGGGAGCGGCACGACGTTCACCATCCGGCTGCCGGTCGCGTAATTTCAGGGACTTTTGAGTAACGCGCCGCGGTAGTTTCGACAATCGCGCCGTCGAAGGATGCGCGGTAGCGATCCGACGTACACGTCGGTATTCTTCGTAAGCGGCGTGGTGGGCATCCGCAGTTCCCCGTTGGAGTTTGTCGTCGTTGCGACAGCCTTCGGCGGCTTCTCACCGCCAACGTCGCAGCTCCGTATGAACCGCCCCTTCCCCCGTATGCATCGCCGCACTCTCGCAATTTCACTTGCGATTTCGCTCCTTTCGGCGAATGCCGTTGTGGCGTGTTCGCTCCTTTATCCCGCCGACGCGGAGCCTTGCGCCGTTGATGGCGACTGTGCACGCCGCGGTGCCGCGTTTGCCGGTTTCACCTGTGCCGCGAACCTTTGCGTTGCTCCAAGCGATGCGACCGTCGACGCTGGAACCGATGCCGACGCTGGGGAGGATCCCTTTGCGTGCGGGAAGCTTCCGCCGGTCAATTCAGACCCGACCAAGCCGGTCGACCTCGGGATGACCTTCATCGACTTCTCCGGTGGCCAGGCGGCCCAGGGGATCGAGGCCCGCATTTGCGCGAACACCGATCCAACCTGCGCCTCGCCGCGAACGAAGAGCGGAAACCCGCCGAGTACCCTCGATGCTGGTGTGAATGATGCCGGCGTTGGCGGCGGCACGGGCTGGTTCTTCCCGACGGCCGACGGTCTGGTACAAGCGAGCGTCGAAACCGGGTTTGAAGGCTTCTTCGAAGTGCGTGGTGGAGGCTTCGTTCCGACGATTCGCTATATCTCGCCGCCCCTCCGGAAATCCTCGACCGACGGCCTTCAGATCATGCTTCGAGGATCCGACGTCAGCCTCCTGACCATCCTCGCCACGGGCCGCAGCTACGACCCCGCCAAGGGGCTCGTCTTCACCGTCGTCAGCGACTGCAACGGGAACGCCCTTCCGAATATCAAGTTCACCGCGTCGGTGTCTGACCCCGAAATGGTCGGTTTTTACATCTACAATACGTCGCCGACGACGTCGGAGACGAAGACCGAAGCGAGCGGCCGCGGCGGCTACGTGAACGTCCCTCCGGGCTTTGTCGATTTCACAGCGGCGTATGCCGACACGGGGAAGGTCCTCGGCACAACCCGCGCGATTATTCGTGGTGGCTACGCGACGACCGTCACATTGAGGCCGACCCAATGAGCAGCAACAGCTCGAGCAATTCAAACTCAACGCCTGATTCGCTCCGATCGGGGCCGGTATCTCGTGCTGAGGATTCGGGGATCTTGACGACGCTTCAGTCGGAAGAAGTCGTCTCCACAGACCCGATTTTCGGAAAATATAGCCTGCTCGGCGTCCTCGGTTCTGGCGGGATGGCGACCGTCTATCTGGCCGTAGCGGACGGTCCAGAAGGGTTCCGAAAGCTGTGCGTCGTCAAGACGATGAAAGAGGAGGTTGCCGCAGATGACGACTTCCGCGCGATGTTCCTCGATGAGGCGCGCCTCGCTGCACGCCTCAATCATCCGCACATTGTCCAGACCTACGAGGTCGACGAGCTCGAAGGGCACCTGTTCCTTGCGATGGAGTACGTCGAGGGGCAGCCGCTCCACCGGATTCTGCGTCGTGTCCCCTTCGAGCGATTCCCGCTCAGCGCCAAAATCCGCATTCTTGCAGACATTCTTGAGGCGCTCTCCTACGCGCATAGCCTTGCCGATTTCGACGGCACGCCGCTTGGGATCGTCCACCGGGACATTTCTCCCCACAACGTCATTGTCGGTTACGACGGGCGCGTGAAGCTCCTTGATTTCGGGATCGCAAAGTCGGCGGCCGCCGAACAAATGACCCAAGCGGGGGTCGTCAAAGGGAAAGTTGGTTACATGGCTCCCGAGCAGGCGCGCCTCGATCGCGTCGACGCGCGGGCCGACGTCTTCCCCGTTGGGGTGATGCTTTGGGAGTGTGTGACCGGCCGGCGCTTCGTCGATCCGAAGGCGGGACGTGAGGTCCTCGGTGCGCGAATCGCCGGGACGGAAGCGCGACTTTCTCAAGAACCCGGCGTAGATCCCGAGCTTGCTCGTATGTGTGATCGCGCGATGGCGACCCGCGTCGATGAGCGGTACCCAGATGCTGCCGCTTTCCAGACCGACCTCGAGGCCTGGCTCACCGCTCACCCGGCGCCGCCCCGGAAGGTATGGTCGCAGACGATCTCTGAGCTGTTTGGACCGGAGCGAAAAAAGCTCCAAGCGGTCATTGAACAGCGGATGTCAGAGCGTTTGTCGAGCACGTCGCGGCCGGTACTTTCTGCGTCGGGGGTGCTCCGCGCATCGACGCTCGGTCAACGCGCCATCCGTTCCAGCGATACCGGGTCGGGCGCGACCGGATCCCACTCCCACTCGGCGAGCGCCAAGGTGGTCAGCGTGGCCCCGCCGGAATCGAAGGGGCGCGGGGCGCTCGTCGCAGCGGCCGCTATCGGCCTCTTGATCGCGGGCGCGGGCGGCTTTGCCGCTTCGCGAATCATGGGGAAGAACGCGAGCGCGAGCCAGGGCGCGGCGACGCTTGCCAGCAGCAGTGCGTCGCCGACACCGATCGCCGTTGCCGCCCCGCCGTCGGCGCAGGCGAGCGCTTCTGCAATGCCCCCCGGAACCGCAATTTCGTTACCGACGGCCCCCACCGTACAAACAGCACCGACCACTGCAGGCAAAGTGCCGCTGTTCCACGGAACAAAGCCGGTGGATACCGCCACGAAGACGACGCCCAAGTCCGGCGGAACGCGCTCGCTCGATGAAAAGGATCCCTATGCTCCGTGAGGTTCCGAAGGTGCGTTCTCTCGTAGGTTTTACGAGTTCTTTGGTCGTGTTTGCAGGTGTATTGTGCACGCATGCGACCGCATTTGCGCAGGCTCCTGCGGCCGGTACCCCGTCCGTCGAAGAGGGGAGAACCCGTTTTATTCGCGGGATTGACCTGTACAAGGAAGGCAATTTTCGGGCGGCGCTCGCCGAGTTCCGCGCCGCCGATGGCGCCGCGCCGAACTGGAAAATTGCCTACAACCTTGGGCAGACGCTCTTCCAATTGCAGGAGTACGCGGGGGCCGTTTCGGCGTTTGAGCGTTACCTCACCGAAGGGGCCGACAAGGTCCCCCCCGAGCGCCGCAAAGAGGTCGAAGCCGATCTCGCCAAGCTCCGTCCGCGCGTCGCTCAGGTGACCGTTACGGTCAACGTGCCGAGCGCGGAGGTCCTCGTCGACGACGAAAGCCAAGGGAATCTCCCGCGTGCGACGCCGCTGCTCCTCTCGGCGGGGCGCCGAAAAATTACCGTAAATGCGCATGATTACTTGAGCGAGACGCGGGTCATCGACCTCGCGGGGGCGACTTCGCCGACGGTCCCCTTTGAGCTCAAGCCGATTCGGGTCACGACGACGGTGACGCCGACCGCGCCGTCGACGCCAAAGGAGACGCCGCGCCCGCTCCCGCCTCCGCCGCCTCCGCCAAGCCGTACACCGCTCTGGATTGGGATCGGCGCGACGGTCGCTCTTGGCGGCGCGACGACGTTCTTCGGGCTTCGAACGGCCAGCAAGAACAGCGATTTCGATGCGGTTCTCAACACG
Source organism: Myxococcales bacterium (assembly GCA_013298325.1). Lineage (GTDB taxonomy): Bacteria > Myxococcota_A > Polyangia > Polyangiales > Polyangiaceae > JAAFHJ01. The sequence goes on from JAAFHJ010000426.1 coordinate 3,745, forward strand.
CCCGGCGCAACGCGCAAATCGGTGGATGATGCACGTAACTCCGTGCGTTCTTCCGCGCTTGTGACCGACGTCCTCGGCGGAGCGACGCTCGTTGCCGCCGGGCTCACGGTCTACGCGCTCTTTGCGACCGCCCCAAAAACCGAGCAAGAAGCGGTGAAACCGGGCGTCACCGCCTTTGTGGGCCCAGCCTCGCTCGGTCTTTCCGGCCGCTTCTAGCGTCTATTCGTTTTGCATGAGGCCGCGGATTGTTCCGTCGGCCTCGATGCGGACGTTCCCGGCGGCGGGGACGCGCGGCAGGCCGGGCATCGTCATCACATCCCCAGTGAGTGCCACAAGAAATCCGGCGCCAGCGGCGAGGCGGACTTCGCGAACCGTCACTACGAAATCTTCCGGTCGTCCGGCGGCTTTCGGGTCGTCGCTCAACGAGAGCTGCGTCTTCGCCATGCAGATCGGTAGGCCGGAAGCGCCGAGCTTTTCGATGCGCGCCAGATCGTTCTTTGCGCGGGCGGTGAACGCGACTTCGCGGGCGCCGTAAACGGTTTTTGCGAGGGCGTTCATCTTCGCGGCCGGCGACTCGTCGAGCCGATAAGAGAACGTGGCCGGCGGCGGGTTTGCGTCGGTCGCATCGGCGACTTCTGCAACAACATCGGCGAGTTCTAGGCAGCCTTCGCCGCCACGACCGAAACCCTCCGAAAGGGCGACGCGACCCCCTTTTTCAGCGACGCGGGCGCGAAGGAAGGCGAGTTCTTCCTCGGAGTCCTGGGGAAAGCGATTCACGGCGACGACCGTCGGCAGGCCGTAGAAGGCGGCCGTCTCGAGGTGTTTGTCGAGGTGGGGAAGGCCCTTTTCCAACGCGGAAAGATTGGCGAGTGCCGCTTCTTTGACGGGCGCGCCACCGTGCATCTTGAGGGCGCGGAGCGTCACGACCAAGACGAGCATGCGGGGGAAAATTCCGGCATTTCGACATTTGATATCGAGGAATTTTTCGCCGCCGAGATCGAAGCCGAAACCTGCCTCCGTA
>JAAFHJ010000429.1 GCA_013298325.1 Myxococcales bacterium
GCGAAGATCAAGGCATCGGCAAAGCGAGCCTCCGGGTCGCGCTCGAGCGCCTTCATGGTGACGGCGACGAGCGCCTCGGGGACGTCCGGCTGGAAGACGGTCGGCAACGGGATCGGCTGGCTGAGGACCTTTTGGAGGACCTCCGCATCGCCGTCGCCACGGAACAGGCGCTTCATGGCGAGCGCCTCCCAAAGGACGATGCCGGCGGCGAAGATGTCGGCGCGACGGTCGACGATCTGGCCCCGCGCCTGCTCGGGCGCCATGTACGCGAGCTTCCCTTTGAGCTGGCCGGTCCGCGTCGTTGTCAGGCGCGCATTCGCCCGCGCGACGCCAAAATCGGTAATCTTTGCGAGGCCATCGACGGCGACCATGATGTTCTGAGGGGAGACATCGCGGTGGACCAGACCGAGGAAATTCCCCTGGTCGTCGACGAGTTCGTGGGCGGCGTGGAGCCCGCGGAGCGCCTCCACCATGATGCGCGCGGTGACCCCCGGCGGAACGCGTTTTCCGGCCGCCGTCCCGCGCGAGAGGAGGCGCGCGAACGTGTCCCCCTCGATGTAGTCCATGACGAGGTAGTGGGCGCCGTCGGCCTCGCCAACCTCTTGAATCGGAACGACATGCGGGTGGTGGATGCGCGCAGCGAGGCGCGCTTCGTCGAGGAACATCTCGACGAATTCCGGCTCCCGCGCGAGGTGGGGATGCAGGCGCTTGATCGCCACAAACCGCTGAAAACCGGCGGTTCCGACGAGTCGCGCGAGGAAGACGGTCGCCATCCCGCCGGACGCGAGCTCAGCGATGAGCTCGAAGCGCCCGTACTGGGTGTTCGTCGTTTCTGCGGAGAGGAACTTCGCCACGGGTTGCCGCTCGGGACTCTACCCCAAACAAAGGCAGTTTCGCCATGGACGATGCACCTGAATTTTCCCGATTTGTTTCTCGTAACGTGCGGGAAAGCTTCAGAAGCGCCCAGTGACGCCGACTGACGCACCGCGGCCATCGATGGCGACCGTCGGAAGTGCGCGGATGGCACCCGAGGACGCGCGCGGGGCGGTCCAATCGACCAAGAAGAGCCCGAGGGCGGCGGTCCCGACGGCGGCGACGCCGGTCACCACGAAAAGCACGTTGGTCCGCGACTGCTTGGCGAGGGCATCCTTGTAAAGGGGGCACTCGGGACCGAGGCCGGCGCACTCGGAGGTGACGCGGTCCTTGCCCGGCGAAGTGAGCGTCGAAATGCCTGAAATTGTTGCGACAGTGCCGACAACGCCGGTCACGGCGACCCCCGCCCAGAAGGCGCCCTTCGGCAACGGTTTCCGATGCACTTCGGCGGGCGGCAAAACCGGCGGCGGCGGGAGGACGACGGGCTGCTCGACCGGCTTCTCGACGAGGGCCGGGGCGTTCTCCGAGAACGACTTCTTCTCCCCCGCCTTGATGACGAGCGCCTGCGTCGCTTTCCGCTCGCCGCTCCACGTCACCACCGCCTCGTGGGGGCCCGGGAGGAGCCACGCGGTCGCGACACGCTCTTCGCCAAAGCCGACGGCGCTCCCGTCCACCGTCAGCAAGCATCCAGGGTTACAGGAAAAAACGGCAGACCCGAGCTTGCTCGTGACCTTGGGATAGATCTCCTTCGCGAGCTCTTTCGTCCCCTCTTCGTCGCCGTAGCGCTCCTCGGCGAGCGCCGTGAGCGTCGCCGCGCGGTCCAGCTGGCCGGCCGCCAGGCGAGCGCGTGCGGCACTGCGTAGAGGGGCCGACTTGGGGGCATCCCGGAAGGCGTTCTCGAAGTGGAGGGCCGCCTCTTCGTAGCGCTTCGCTTGAAACAAACGGCGGCCGCGGTCGAACTCTTCCGCGGCCGATTTCTGTTTTTCTTCGGTGGGTTCCGGCCCGCCAGCGAACGCCAAAGCAGGCGCTGCAAGGAGAGCAACGCCGACGGCAAAGGGGGCGAACGACCGCTTCATGCTGGCAGGGTACCCGGCTCAGCCCATCTCAAGGAAGAGGCGATCGGGATTCTCGAGGTAGCCGATGATCTCGTAGGCGAACGCAGCGCCCACGTGGCCGTCGACGATGCGATGATCGAAGGAGAGCGAAAGGAGCATCACATCGCCGATCACGATCTGATTGTTCTTCACGACCGGCTTCTGCTTCATCTGATGGATGCCGAGAATGCCGACTTCCGGGAAGTTCAAGATCGGCGTCGCAAAGAGCCCACCCTGGGCGCCGAGCGAAGTGATGGTGAACGTAGATCCCTGAAGATCTTCAGCTTTGAGGCGACCGGCCTTGGCGTCGCTCCCGAGCCGTTCAATCTCAGAAGCGACGTCAAGGAGGCTCTTCCGGTCGGCGTCCTTAATCACGGGAACCATCAGGCCGGCGTCCGTCGAGGCGGCCATTCCGATGTTGTAGTATTTCCGGTAGACGAGCTCGTTCGTGCTCTCGTCGAGGGCAGTGTTCAGTTGCGGGTGCTTCTTCAGCGCCGCCACGACCGCCTTGACGATGAACGGGAGGAACGTGAGCTTCACACCGCTCTTCTCGGCGGCCGGCTTGAGGCGGGCGCGGAGCTCTTTGAGGGCGGTGACGTCGCACTCTTCGACGAAGGTGAAGTGGGCCGCCGTCTGCTTCGACTGGGACATCTTCGTGGCGATCTTGCGGCGCATCCCAGCGAAAGGAATACGATCTTCGAGGGTCTTGGCGTCGCCAGCCGGCGGCGTGATCCGCACCGGTTCGCGGGACGGCGCTGCACTCGTGACGGGCGCGGCCTGCTGCGGGGCCGCGGGGACGGCGACGTGGCTCGTGGCGGTCGGCGCGGTTGCGCGGCCGGCGAGGAAGTCTTCGACGTCCTTCTGGGTGACGCGCCCTTGGTCGCCGGTCGGCGGCACGCGCGTCAGGTCGACGTCACGCTCGCGGGCAAATTTGCGGGTCGCCGGCGTCGCGAGCGGGTTGTCGTTCTTGTAGCCGGTGTCTGCCGGCGCTGCGACCGGAGGATGCACCTCGGAGGGCCGGGAGGGCTGCGTCGGGACCGGCGCGGCAGGCTCCGCTGCGGGGGCAAGAGTGACGGCCGGGGCATGCGCTTCGACGGACGCGTTTGCGGAGAACTCCGCGCCGTCTCCCGCTTCGCGGACGGACGCGTTCCCGGCGAGCTCGTAGGTGGCGACCGTCGCGTGAATCGCAACCATTTCGCCGACTTTGCCGTGGGTCGACACGATCGTGCCGGCCTTCGGCGACGTGATCGTCATCGTGGCTTTGTCGGTCATCACCTCGATGATGGGCGCATCTTCCTTGACGACGTCCCCGGCCTTCACCAGCCAAGCGACGATTTCCCCTTCAGTGACCCCTTCGCCAAGGTCCGGAAGCTTGAATTCCCAGCGCGCCATCGTGTTTTTCCTCGGAAAGAGCCTGCGCGCGGCAAGTAGCTCGCGCAGGCCTGTTTCCCGCGGGACCTACCACACTCCCCACCGGGAATTGCAGGCCCCAAACCGAAGAAACTCGCGCCGCAGCGCGTCGAGGACCGTCAGCCGAGCGCCTTCTCGATCGCCTCGACGATCATCAGGTCGCTCGGGGCGACGTCCGGAGCGAAGCGCGCGAGGACTGTGCCGTCGCGACCAACCAGAAACTTCTCAAAGTTCCACATGATTTCCTCGGGGGCACCGAGCTTGATCCCGTAGCTCTCGAGCTTTGCGCGGAAGCCGCTACCGGCGTTCGCGGTCGCCTGCGGCTGCGCGGCGGTAAGTGCCGCATAAAGCGGGTGCTGCCCTGCCCCTTTCACGATGATTTTCGCGAACATCGGGAAGGTCACATTGTAGTTAACGCTGCAGAAATCCTTAATTTCGGCCTCGGTCCCCGGCTCCTGGGCGCCAAACTCATTCGCCGGAAACGCAAGGACCTCAAAGCCGCGTTCGTGGAACTTCTTGTAGAGCGCTTCGAGGGCTTCGTACTGGGGGGTGAGGCCGCACTTGGAGGCGACGTTCACGACGAGGCGGACCTGACCGGCGAAAGCGCCGAGGCTGGAGGCGGCGCCGTCGATGGTGTTCACGGCGATGGTTTCGAGGGTAGACATGGCGGAGGCCTTACTGGCAACGCGCCGGCCGGTCACGCGAGGCGAACCGACACTGTGGGCCAAAATGTTGCGCCAATCTGTGCCCAAAATGTGCCAAGCGCTCGGCACACGTGGAACTCCGCCGGTTTTTTCCAGGTATTTGATACGGTTTTCGGAAGCGAGACCGCTGGCACGCCGCTTGTAGATGGGTGGCCATGAACACTCGGCAAATCTCTTCGCTTCTCGTCGCCGCCGCCCTCGCCCTCGCCCCGTTCGCTGCGGCATGCAGCGGAGACGTCGCGCTGGAAAACCCGGTCGGCGGAGGAACCGCCTGCAAGGCGATGGCGTGCGCCGCTGGGAGCGTCGGCGTCGACGACACGAACGACGGCTGCAACGACCGCTGCGTCCCCGTCTCCTGCCCGGAGATCGCGATTGCGTGTGCAAACGGCTCGATGGCGGTCGATACCAACGGCGACGGTTGCGCAGACTCCTGCAAGCGGACCGAGTGCCCCCCGTTTGCCGCCGATTGTGCGCAGGGGTTCGCGCCGGCCGACGCCGACAAGGACGGATGCATCGACAGCTGCGTGCCGACGACCATGGGATGCAGCGACATCGCCATCGCGTGCCCGAACGGGTCGATCGCGGTCGATACCAACGGAGACGGCTGCGAAGACTCCTGCAAGCGGACCGAATGCCCCCCA
>JAAFHJ010000043.1 GCA_013298325.1 Myxococcales bacterium
GCCGACAAGGGGGGAATGCCCGGTTGCATGTCTGGCGACACCGACCCGGAGTGTACGCCGATGCTTGGGGCGCTCGGCATTGACGTCGCCACCGGTAACAGCACGAAACCGCAGACGTTTTTTCGGGTTTCCCCGTGAGGGCGACCGGGGACGCAGGGCGGGCCGCCCAGGCGCTGCTGGTTGCCGTCGGGCTCGCAGCAGCGGTGGCGTGCGGAAAAGACGGGGCCGAAGACGCTCCGAGCATCGACGGCGGCGCCGACGCCAGCGCCGTCGATGGCGGACCGCCGCCACTGGCCTACCCGTCGGGCTTCCCCGGCCTTGCGTTCCCGGCAACGAACGCCTGGAGCGCGGCAAAGGCGGAACTCGGGCGCCATTTCTTCTACGACAAACGCCTCTCGGCCAACGGAACGCAATCGTGCGCGAGCTGCCACGAGCAGGCGCGGAACTTCACCGATGGACGGGCGCACGCGGTCGGTTCGACGGGGGAAAACCACCGTCGGAGCGCGATGGCGCTGAGCAACGTCGGCTACTATTCGGTGCTCACGTGGGCGAGCGAACTACAAGATTCTTTGGAAAAGCAGGCACTTTTGCCACTCTTTGGCGAGAGCCCCGTCGAACTTGGGAACGCCGGCCAAGAGGTCGCCCTCCTCGGGCGCCTCGCCGCCGAGCCTCGCTACGCGCCCCTGCTCAAAGCTGCCTATCCGGACGATCCGACGGTGACACTCCGCCATTTGACCGAGGCAATTGCTACCTTTGAGCGCTCCCTCCTTTCGGGGAATGCCCCCTATGATCGTTTTCTTGCGGGCGACAAGAATGCGCTTTCTCCGGAGGCGAAACGGGGGGCCGATCTCTTCTTCGGCGAGCGAGCCGAGTGCTTCCACTGCCACGGCGGCTTCGCCTTCGCCGACTCGGTCACCTTCGCCGGCAAGACGGTCCGCGAGCGTTCCTTCCACAACACGGGGCTCTACAACGTCGACGGCAAGGGGGCCTACCCGGCGAGCGACGTCGGCCTCGCGGAAATCTCGGGAAATCCAGCAGATATGGGGCGCTTCCGGGCCCCTTCCCTGCGCAACGTCGCTGTGACCGCCCCCTTCATGCATGACGGCAGCATCCCCACGCTCGACGCGGCGATCGCCCACTACGGGCGCGGCGGGACGTTGACCGCGAGCGGTCCCAACGCCGGCGACGGCGCAAAGAGCCCCCTCAAGAGCGAACTCGTCCGCGGATTTTCGCCCACCGATGGAGAAATCGCCGACCTCAAGGCGTTTCTCCACGCGCTCACCGACGAGGAATTCCTAAGGAATTCTCAATATTCCGACCCGTGGAAGTAAGTTCTGCAACGTCTTCGCCGAGAGCACACCGCGATTGTTTGCGTGGCAGTAAAAGAGAATGAGGGCGGATAACTCAGGCACACGCCCCTCGATGTCCATCTCGAGCTTCCTGCGACTCATGTGCAGAGAACCGGCAATGGCATCCACGTCGTGCTCTTCCGATCTCGAAGGTTGAGAAGAAGGGCACCGCTGTGCACAAGTTCTCCTCGTCAGCGCGCGGCTTGTGCGGGGGCTGATTTGGTTCGCGGTGCGAATACAAAGTGCTGAAGAATCATCCCAAGCGTCATCGTGATCACGAAAACCAAGGGGGCTGCTCCCCCTTTGACGGCCGAGACGATTCCTGGACCGGGGCAAAAGCCACCGAGGCCCCAGCCGATGCCAAACAGCGCGGCCCCCGTGAGAAGCTTTGCGTCGAGATCTTGGGACGTCGGGAGATGAAACTTCGTATCAAAAAGGGGCGACTTGCGCGTTCGTACGATGCGACCGGCGACGAAGTGGACGGCGATCGCCCCGATCATCACGAACGCGAGAGAAGGGTCCCATGCCCCTGAAATATCGAGAAATCCAATAACTTTGTCCTGCGACGTCATCCCTGAAATGCCAAGTCCGACGGCGAAGATCAGGCCCGATGCGAAAGCGAACAGGTTTCCTTTCGATGCCATGATTCAGTTTCCTCCGAGGACGTGATGCGTCACAAACACGGTCGCGAAGCCGGTCGCCATAAACGTCGCAGTGGCCGCCATGCTTCGGTACGAGAGACGGCTGATTCCGCAGACGCCGTGCCCGCTCGTACAGCCGTTTCCGAGCCGCGTTCCGAAGCCGACGAGGAGCCCTGCAATCGCCACGAGTGGAAGAGCGACGGGGCTCGTTGTCGGGAAAGCCCGAGGGAGTGCAATCAGGAGCAGCAGTGCCCCCGCGACGAGCCCGCCGACGAAGGCACTTCGGAAGGGACGGTCGGTAGTTCCCGGTACAAAGAGCCCTCCGTAGAGCCCGGAGATCCCAGCGACCTTGCCGTGACTCAATAGAAGTACTGTGGCCGCAAGGCCGACAAGGGCGCCGCCAAGGAGCGCCGGAAGGGGCGTAAAGTTTACAATATGCATTGCCTGGTTCCTAAAAGAGGGCCTGAACTTGAAGACGTACAAGCGGAGAGAGAAGCGAGTCGCCGTCGCGACGGGTGACCCCAAGGTCCGACGTCACTTTAAGCTCGTGGCCGCGAATGTAGTACGCAGCATCGACTTCCAAGCTTGTCTCCGCACGACGGAGCTCGCCTCGTTCCAAGAGTCGCGAAACCCGCAAGCCGCCGCTCCCCTGGAGGGATGGCACATAGTGGTCGGTGCGGAGATAGCCGCCGACGCGTGTCGTGGTAGCTGCGAGGCGCTCGACGCCCGCGAGGATCTCGCCGCCGACGTCCCAATGGTTTCGACGAAGGAGAACCTCAACGCCGGCCAGCGTTCGCGATCCGGGACCACCGAGTCCGTCGGTGCACACGCTCGAAAGATCGGCCTCGACGCGTGGGTTCTCAATGCCCCCCGTGGGCGCGCCGCAGGCCCCGCGAAGCGCGGTCGCTGCCAACGCAGAGCCGCCGACGACCAGCGCCGTAGGGACCCCTTCAATGTCGACTTCACCATCGATTGGTCGGTGAAATACATTCCACACAATGCGTGCTGTCCCGGCGATGCCGCGACCTTCACGAAACGGTCCGACGTCCCCCGCTCCGTGGAAGACACCGGCAGAATACTCGATTCCTTCACGAAAGAGCGAGCCCGAAGCGACGACCCCCGGCGCGCGGCCCGGCAACATGGCGAGCGTCGGTGCGGCGCGGCCGGCGCCTGCCAACAATGGTGCCGCTTCGACCCAATCGCGAAAAACAGGGAGCTTTGTACGACCGGCGCGAAGGTGAAATGATTCGTGCCGCGTCCACTCGGCGTAGGCGTCAAATACGCCAATCACGTTCGACCCCTCCGACCCGATCATGAGGCGGAGTCGCACGTCCTTCAGCCCAGGATTTCCGAAGAGGTAAAGCCGCGTCCGGTGGAGACTCAATTCCGCGCTCGACGCATGGGCCCCACCGATCCCGACGCGCGCCTGGAAGAAGCCGCCGAGGGCGAGAAAACGGGCTCCGTCCGCCGAACGAACCTGGAGGCGCGCCACCGCGAGCTCCTCTTTGCCTTGCGCCGGTTCCGCCTGGGCGGGCACAGTCGCCGCGAGGATCGCAGCGCCGAGAAGGAGCGCGGCGCGAGAGGGTGACCAGGTAGGGCGATTCGACACGCCCTTCCTACCTCACGGTTCGTGCCAGCCCCCGACGGTACGAGAAACGCGGATGTTGCGTACTTCACGCCGCCGTTGCGCCCCTCGGCGAAACGGGATGAAACAGCTGGAGAACATCTGCAACACTTGCGTTTCAGCGTTTCAGCGGCAGCTCTCGTTCGCTCCTCCAACGATCGTCGACACTTCGGCGGCGGTGAGAAATTGAGGCTCGAAACGCCCGCTCAACTGGCGGACGAAGCTACGGAGGTGGTTTCGCGACCCGCACTCGAGTCGATCGTACACCGCAAGGACGTCCGGTTCCGCGGTGCGCCCTCGCATCACGCGGATGTCGCGAATATCGAGTTCCTCGACGGTAGCACCGACGACATACGCGCTCTGCGGCGAGCTTTTCCCTTGCGCAACAAGGTCGGCATAGAGGGAGACAAATTCTTCGCTTTGAAACACGCCGCGGGCATCGTTGGTGACCGGATCCGCAACCGCGTAGGAAGTGAGAAGCCGCCCGACGGCGTCCATATGGCTCTGCTCGGAATCGGCAATGTTCGGAAAGATTTCCGTCGAATGCACGTCGGCAAGCGTCCGATAGGTGTCCCTGGCGAGCTTCTCTTCCTCGCGCAACTGGCGCAGGTCGGCGCTCAGCGCGGCGGTGGGGACGCCGCTGCCGGAGGGGGCGTCGTCGCCGCAGGCAACCACAAGAGACGCGACCGCGAACAACGTGATGAACTTCATTCTTGCCTCCCAAAAAAGAAGCCCGTCCAAAGGGCGGGCTTTCCGTAGGAATCGACTTCAGGAAGTCTTCAACGGAATCTTGAGGTAGCGCATCCCATTCGCGTGGGCGTCCGGCAGGCGGCCGGCATCAATGTTCACTTGAACGCTCGGATAGAGGAGGCGTGGCGCAGCGAGCGTGGCATCGCGCGCCTCGCGGAACGCGACGAACGTCCCTTCGTCGGTCTCCGCGCGGAGCTGAATATTCGCGCGCTTGGAGATCCCGATGGTCGTTTCGGCCCGAACCGGTCGCCCCGCAGGCGGGTAGTCATGGCCAACAAAGACGCGAGTTTCGTCGGGGAGCGAATAGAGGACCTCGTGAATGGAGCGGTAGAGCGCCTTCGCGCTGCCCGCCGGGAAGTCGCAGCGCCCGGTGCCGTAGTCCTCGATGAAGAGCGAGTCGCCCGTGAACACAGCATCGCCAATGAGATAGCTGACACATGCCGGGGTATGGCCAGGCGTCGCAAGCGCTTTCACGTGGAGTGAACCGGCCTCAAAAACCTCGTTGTGACTGAGCTGGATATCGAATTGAGATCCGTCCTTGGCGAAGGTCTCCGGCATTTCGAAAACGGGGCCGAAAACCGCCTGGACCGCGGAGATCCCACGACCGATACCGACGGGGGCGCCGAGCCGCTCTTTGAGGACTTGCCCCGCGGAGAGGTGGTCGGCGTGGGCATGCGTCTCGAGAGACGCTCGAAGTGTGAGCTTCTCGGACTCGATAAATGCGATGAGCGTATCCACCGACTTCGTCGACGTCTTCGACGCGAGCGGATCGTAGTCGAGGACCGGATCGATCACAATTGCGTCACGGGTCTGCTCATCCCAAACGACGTAGGTCAGCGTGAAGGTCGGTGCATCGTAGAAATGATGAATCTTCATGATCGGTACTTTCGCGGTGGAGGAAGGCTTCGGTTCGTCCGCCTAGAACCGCCGACGGCGGCGGGAGAGCGAATTCGTTTTCCGGTTACCTTCCCCCCCTTCGCAACTGTGATGCCAGCACGGATACGGCGTCCCGGCGGGAGGACGCCGATTCTGCGCAACTCCGGTCGCAAAGATGGACACAATTCGTAACGAATTCGACCCCACGCGCAGGACGCGTGCAACTGTCGCGAACCGGGAGTCGTCGCGCGTAACACGTGCCGAAACGAAGCCGTTGCGTGAACGTTGCGAGTCGTTCCTCCCTCTGAAACGTCTGTAACGCCGGGGCCCATGGCGGCCGGGGAAGCATGACGCACAGAAAAGACGCACAGAAAAGCCCTCCGTCGCGGGGTCGACGGAGGGCTTGGAAGGGGAAGGCGGAGGAACGTTCAGGTCATCAAGTTCTTCGCGAGCTGAAAGACCCCCATGAACAGGACGAATACCCCGAAGGACTTCCGCAGGGTCTCCGGTTTTACGTAGGGAACAAGGCGGGCGCCGATCAAACTCCCAACAATGGCCGAACTCGCGATTACTCCAACGAGCGTCCACGGGATAGGAACGACGAGAGAGGCTCGCGCACCGATGAACGCAACCGCCGATTGCAGCGCGATAACGAGGAGGGAGGTCGCGACCGCTTCGGACATCGGGAGTCCGGCAACCAGCGCGAGCGCCGGGACGACGATAAAACCGCCGCCCGCGCCAACCATCCCGGCGATGAATCCGGCCAAAGCCCCAATCCCGAGCAGATAGGGGAGCGGTTTCGGCGCCGCTTCCTCGGTGGTCGCTTTCCGACCGCGAATCATGTTCGCGGCCGTGACAAGCATCAAAACGGCGAAGGCTCCGAGAAGGATTCGCGCATTCACGTGCGGCGCAATTAGCTTTGAAGCTATTCCCGCAAAAATCATCGCTGGAATCGCGAATACGAAGCCGGTTTGAAAGCGAACTCGCTTCGCTTTCGCGTGGGGAATCAAACTAACAAGACTTGTGGTGCCTACCACAAAAAGGCTGCTCGCGATCGCTGTCTTGGGGTCGACGCCAAGAACATAAACGAGGATCGGGAGAGTAAGAATTGATCCCCCCCCGCCGAGCATCCCGAGCGAGAGCCCAATGAGAATGGCGAGCGCGCCTGCGAGGATAAGTTGCGACATGGGGGGAACCTCCGTGGTTCAGCGAGCGGCGACCGGGAGAGCCTCGGCGCTCCAAGCGAGCATGCCGCCCGTCATGTTAATGAGGCGCGTGAAACCGGAATTCTGGAGCGCCGCCGCTGCCTTGCCCGAGCGATTCCCGGAGCGGCAGACGAGGATAAGAGTTTCGTCCTTCTTCCACGCGGAAGCGGCCTCGACAACGCTCGCCAGCGAGACGCACTCGGCCCCCTCAATGACGCCGAGCTCACCGGCCCACTCATCGGGCTCTCGCACGTCGACGAGGTGAGTCGTACCGCGCCCTTCGTGGACCATCCGAACGGTTGCATCGCGCCAGCCACCGGGATTCTGTGCAGATTTATCAAAAATATCCATGGCGTGCCTCACAGGAGATGTTGCATACGTGTCGAGAAAAATTAAACGTTTCCGCAGGCCTTGTTCGCTGGAACCGCGATATCGATCTTCGCCGGCTTCGGGAGGTTCAATCCATTCATAATCGCGACGAATTCCGCTTCTGATTTGCCAGAAATGCGCGGATTGTGCGCAATCTCTTCTCCAATCGAAGAGCGCATATTTCCTTTGTAGTCGTGGGCTGGGTACACGACTGTGTCGGAAGGGAGCGCGAAGAGGACTTGGGTAATTGAATGGTAGAGTTGGGAGGGATTCCCGTTCTGAAAATCGGCTCGTCCGCAGCCACGAATCAGAAGCGTATCCCCCGTGAATACGTGTCCATTCGCGAGGAAACACATGCCGTCGTCGGTATGCCCAGGGGTTGCGATCGCGCGGATCGAGATCGCGCCGACTGCAATGGTATCGCCGTCGGCCAGCGGCACGTCGACACACGGGGCCCCCGTCGCGCTCGCTGCCGTCTTCGCCCCCGTCCGTTCCCGGAGCGCCCCTGCCGCGGTCACATGGTCGGCGTGAACGTGGGTTTCGAGGACCCAACGCAGCGTCAACCCGAGTTCGCGAAGAAGGGTGAGATCGCGGTCAAGCTGCTCTTTGACGGGATCGATCAGCGCCGCATCGCCGGAGACCGGATCGGCAACCAGGTAGGTGTACGTCGAAGATTCTTTGTCGAAGAGCTGACGGAGGAGCATGGCCGACGATGCCTCAAGGACCATGCCATCAACGTCAATCGAAAACATGCGGTCGGCTGAAACGCGCCGAAACGCCACGCCGGGCAACGTTGCAGTCCTCAGCCGTGCTCCACCGGGAAGCCTCGGTCGATCCAGTCGGCGCGAAACGTCGTCGGGAGGTCGAGGATTCGCGGGTCTGCGAAGCCAAACTTCTTCAGGGCCGCCATCGCGGGCCCTACGTTTGGACAATTCTTGTAGGGGCAACAGCCACAGTAGACGACGACGGTCTTTTCGCGGGGAAGCGACGCGACGGCGCGCTCCAGGGCCGAGATGCCGGATGGTTCTCCTGCCTCGCCAACGGGGCGAGCGCCGGGAACATGCCCTTTTTCAAAGAGAAACGAGGGGCCCACGTGGAAGAGAAGCGGTGCCGCCCCCGTCTTGAGTTCCGACGCGTAGCGTTCCGGCGGGAAGAGGTCCTTCGGCCCCCACCCGGCCTTTGAGGGGGAAGCCTCGGATTCCTTCGCCGCAGGTTCATAGGGAGTTGCCCGCGAGCAGGCCGCAGGGAGGAGCGCGAGGGCCATCAGCGCGTGGCGGCGAGTGAGGTTCATGAAACGCTCCCGTCCACAATCCATGCCGCAACGCCGATGAAACACCGTCTCAAGCTGTTTCACAGCGGCGAGGCGTGTGGGAATCCAGATTCGTCGAATCTTCCTACCGACGGGTGGTATTGCCGATGCAATCCTTCAAACCGCCCAGGGGTCACACGCCGACGTGCTCGTTGTTGGCACCCATGGCCGGCGCGGTTTGGAGCACTTTCTAACGGGAAGCGTCGCCGAGGAGATCGTGCGTCGAGCCGTGATACCGGTGCTCGTCGTTCGCGCGACGAACTGCGGAGATGTGACTCTTTTCGACGTCGAGCAGGCGCTCATCGACGAGCAATACGGCTAATTTTTGAGGGGTTAAACCTTCGTTTTTGAATGCAAGAAAGGTCCTCTGCAGGCAGAAGACCTTTCCTTCTTTTTGGCACGACGTCCGCGTTCGTCATTGGAGGACTACGTCTGGCCGAACAATCGGTCACTCCTCGGTAGAGGCCCACAAGACGCCTCGGAGGTCCCCTGCTTTGAAGCCTACGGCCTTGTCGTTCGGGTAGAGCTGTCCGATTTTACTGCGGAGTTCTGGGGAGAAGGTCTGCGGATCTCCGTGGCATTTGAGACAAACGTCGCCGGCGAGCAACGGGCGCAGGAGATGGGTCCCGTCGTCGATCCCGGGTCCACCCGACGGATGTGCGTCGAGCCACACGGAGACCCAGGTCGGGGTCGCCGGCGACGGATTTCGGCGTCGGGACGAAGCGCGCCCAAGGTGCACGCCAAACTCGCGCTCGGTATCTGCGCGAAGTATTGGAGCCCGTTCCGCGCATACGGCGACCGCTTCTACAGGACCGCCGTGAAGCATCGCGGCTTGGAGTTCCTTCTGAAGGGCTGTCTGAAAAGAATCGGCGGCGGCGGCGAGCGGCGACCTATTCGGGGCCGTCGAAATTTTTGAACATCCGACTGTGAACAGAGCAAACGCTGCGCGTGCCCAGTACCTGAACCACCGAGAGTATGACGTCACGAATCACCCCCCAAAATGGAGCCGATGCTCCTTTGAAGCCCGACGTACAATGCCGACACTTGCACGTCTGACATTTCGAAGCCATTGACGGATCGTGCTAGCGGATTCAGACCAGAAAACCGTTCGGAGGCGCTCATTCTTGAGCCCCCTTGGGCGAGGACGCGTGGAGGGGGCGTTGCATCCCACCAGAGGCAGCATCGGCTATGCCAAAAGCAATGCGCCGCGCGAGCGGACGCGAAAAGACGATGGCCCTTCCACATGGCTCGGTGAAACGCGCGATGAAACACCGAATGCAACGCGTGCCTCGCCTCGCCGGCGAAAAAAGGGATCCTTCGGCGGGCGCCCGAGAACCCTTTCCGAGGCCTGCCCACTATAGGTGGTCATGAACCTCTTCCCCACCAACGAACACCGCGTTGAACGCGCAGTCCGCATCGTCCTCGGCCTCGCCCTCGTCTCGCAGGTCTTCACCGGCCTCCACAGCGCCTGGTTCGCCCTCGGAATCGTCCCGCTCGCCACGGGCCTCCTTGGCTCGTGCCCGCTCTACACGCTCTTCGGATGGTCGACATGCCCGGTGCCGGAGAAGAAAGCTTGAAGTTCGAAGACTCCCCGATCGCCGATGAAGTTGAAACACTTCGCGGCTTTTCGCGCGGGGACGCCGAAGCCTCGCGGCGCTTTGTGGCGTCGTTCGGCGGGGTCCTGCGGCGGATGGCGTACGTCCTCTCGGCGGAGCCCGAAGATGCCTACCAGAACGCGCTCGTAGCCATTTCGCGCGGCGCCGGCACCTTTGACGCAAGCCGGGCGCCGGGGGGCGTTCGTCCGTGGGTGCTCGCCGTTGGGCGAAACACCATGCGGCGCCGGCCTGCCGGCGTCGTTGACGCGGGGGTCGGCGAGGGGGCGCGTCCGTTCGCGACCGCCAGCACATTCGCTGGCGGAGGCGTCGCGAGAGACGGCGGGCCCACTTCCACCCGGGCCCAGGAGCTCTCCGTGGACGAGGCGCTCGCCATCCGGGAGGCCTTTGCAAACCTCCGCTCGGAGGATCGAGACGTCCTCCTCCTTCGCGACGTGGAAGAATTTCCGGCAAGCGAAGCTGCAGAAGTTCTTAATATTACGGTCGATGCGCTGAAAAGCCGCCTCCATCGAGCGCGACTTCGTCTCGCGTCCGCCCTCGGCGACGCCGCGCCTACGGTTCGTTCCGAGTGCCGCGACGTCGGAGGGATGCTCTGCACCGACGTAGTCTCCGCGCTCCCGGCACTGTTGGACGGAGATGCGCCCGCCGAACTGACGGCATCGGCGATGACCCACTTGCGAGGCTGTACCGTTTGCGAAACGTTCGGCGGGAGGTATCGGTCACGCATCGTGCGCCTCCGGCATGCGATGGGCATCGCGCGCGGAACGTCAGAGCCCTGAAGACGACACCAAATATCTATTTGTTATTGATCTCAAATGTTATCTAGATACTCGGAAATAGCGGACCATCCGACAGCGCCACGGTGGCCTGCAGCGCGCTGGCGAAGTCCCGCGCCGTCGGTGGGCGACGCGACGGGTCACGACGTAGGCTGCGCGCAATGAGCCTCGTAAGACTCTCGGGCGCCCCCGGGACATGAAGGCGTGGAGCATCGCGATGGAGACGCGCCTCCACTTCATCGTTTTCCGCGGCGAAAGAGCGCGCGCCGGCGAGAGCCTCATGAAGAATTGCACCTACTGCATAAACGTCCGATGAAATGCTGAATTGCCCGAGGAGTTGTTCCGGCGCCATATATGCGGGGGTTCCAACGGTCATCCCTTCATCGGTCAACCCCGGCTGTTCTTTGACGGCAATGTGCGCCAGGCCGAAATCAAGGAGTGTGACTCGTCCAAACGGGTCGACGAGAACATTTCCGGGGGAAAGATCCCGATGAACAATGCCTTGGTTGTGAACAAACTCAAGCGCTTGTAAGAGCGACGCGCCGAAACGAACAACCGCTGACGCTGGAAGGGGGCGATAACGCGCAAGGAGTGCAGCAAGCGTGGGGTGTGGAACCCACTGCGTAACGAGGAAGGGCAGACCACTCGCGAGATTCCCGTCGGTGACGTGGGCGACGATCTGCGGGTTTCGCAGCATTCGCAACATGTGAATTTCGCGAAGGAACCGCGCGCATCCCGCATCGACGTCGCCTCGGCATACCTTGATCGCGACCGCCATACGCGTCTCGCGGTCACTTCCGCGAAACAAGCGACTCATTCCCGTTCGCGGCACTTCTTCGATGCCGGTGAATCGAAGAGGCAACCCCGGAAGCAGCACGCGTGGTGAAAATGGCCATCCCATCGCAGACACGATATCCCAGATCGCCGGTAGCGGCTCTACCGTCCACGCGCGAGACTTCGGAAGCGGACAACCGCCGCAGCAGTCTCATTTCCCGTCCGTTGGGAGACGCTAGGATGCATGCCGTTGTAGGAGAAGAAATGGATATTTTCGGGGTCTCGGTCGTTCCCGATGACCGCCGACGAGACGTCGGAACGGCGAAATTCATTTCGATTTCCGGACGGAAATAGCGCCAGGACTCGCTGGGTCTGATGGCATTCGACGCAGGCCATCGTATCTGGCGTGTGGAAGTTTGGGTTTTCGATGCGAAGTGCCCGATCGACCGCCGTTGGATCAAAGGGGGGGAGACTCAGAAAATTGTCCGGATGGGGACTCATCGGCGAGACGGCGTCCCCGCGGAGCGACTGCGAGTCGCTTGAGAGCGTCGGCACCGCGAGGGGGGTTGGGGTCCCCAGGCGGACCGCAAACTGACCGAATGCCCACGCTTTCGGGCGCCCTGCTTCGCGTACAATAAATGTGACACGTTCGAGGTTTTCAGCTCCACACAATGCTTGAAGCTTTGCGAAGAAAGATTGAACAAATCTTCCCCGGATCCCCTCCGCGACCGCCACCGGATGAACGCCGAGTGGCACGTCGGCGGAAACGTTTCGAGCGAGTCTTTCGCGGACGGTGAAATCGACCAACGACAAGATTTGGGCGCGCGTCACACGGTAGAAGGCGTGAAGCGCGCCATCATCGGTGGTCCCGGCCGTCATTCCCTGAAAAACGAGTCGAACTTGTGGAGTACATCCTACGGTCATCTCGGTCCCGAGCGCCCCTGCACAGGGGTCGAGCCGCACGCCGACAACACGCAAACTCTGATAATACGCTAGCCCCTCGCGAGCGCTCGCGTGGTCAAGTTTCTTTGGGAGTACGCCAAGTACGGCCGTCGGGATCATCGCGCCGCCTCGTGCGAGCGTCGCTGGCGCTAGATGCGTCGGGGACGGGTCGATGGGCGGTGGAAGCAACAGGGAGATGTCGATAGGCGCGATCGCGGCGATGGTGCGGGAATTGAGATCGTCCTCGGCGACGTCGCCAACGGGTGACTCGTCGGCGCAACCCGCGAGGAGAATCGCGAAGGAGAGTAAAGCGCTTGCGAGATTACTTCGCGACATCTTTGTATCAGCGGTGTCTTTCAAATGACGTGAGTGCGGAGTCGCAAGCATCGGTCGATTCCTTCCAAAGTTCCATTTCGAACGCATCGCCCGGCGGACCAAGAGCGTTCAAATATATCTTGTAGTTTGCGATCTCCGACTTTGCAGAGGCGAATCCCATTCGTTCGAGGGACTTCACGATCATTGTTCGCCGATAGATCGGTTGAGCGTCGTCCGACAAGGCGCGCGCCAACGCCGAGCCAGACTCGGAATCACCGAGCATCTCGAGCGCCTCCGCAGCGATCGACGCATTCCCGCTCGCGCCAGGTCCATCCCTCCGCGACTCCGTTCGGAGAAGTTCGGTGAGTCGTTGGCGGACGGGCCCTCGCTGTGCGACGTCCATTTGCGACCCGACAGCGCCGAGGCCGGCGATCGCTTCGGCAGCCGCATACCCATCGGAGACGTCGACGGCGAGAAGTCCAGCGACGTCCTGGGCGTCGATCATTTGGAGGGCCCGCTCCCGACCCCAAAAAACGGTATCGTCCGCCGCCTCCCCCGACGGTTCCGTCGGCGCCGCAACGACGGTCGCTGCGCCGGAAGGCACCACACTCGCCGGAAGACGCCTGGCAGAAACCTCCGTACTTTTGGGAGTTTTCCTAGCCTCGGAGGCGGCCACCGCACGAGGACGCGATGGCGCCCAGAGCGCTGCAAGCGCCAGCGCCGCGAGAACCACGGCGGCGAGCCAGCCCCCGCGCATCTCAGCAGCCCCCGGCGCCACTGCAATAGACGGCGCGAAGAGCACTCAAGCTCTTTTGCGGCTGCCCGTAGCGGCCAGGCGGGAGAGATGCCCACTCGTAAGACGCGCGGTCCATGGCGGCTTTGAATTCCGTTGCGGTCATCGTGTGGTCGGCGGGGACCACTGCCTTTCGCCACTTCAAGAGCGTCATTGCGCCGCGCTCCTGATTCTCCGGTTTGAAGGTTGGAAGTCGAAGTCCCTTCCAGGTCTTCGAAAGGAACTGATAGCGACCAGCCGCCGTGGAGCAGTACCCGCTTCTACAGATCGTTTGATTGGGATGGTTCGTGCATTCGGAGACGAGCTTGAAGGAAAAGAGTACGTTGTAGCCGTCGGCGCCACCGGCGTTTCGCGTCCCTTCCGCAAAAGCAATCGTATCCAGAAACGCCTTTTGCTTCTTCGGGATTACGCCGGCCGCGCGGGCGGGCGAGCAGCTATCGCCGACGCGAAGCTCGTCTTCGGAGAAGTCCCAATTGTCCGTCGTTTCTTCCGAGGACTCTTGCGTACATGCGATGCCTGAAAGTGCAAACGCCACCGCGGCGACCGTTGCAAAATTCGAAATCTTCATACTATTTACCCCTTCAGTACTGGATATTTAGAACGTAATTTGACGACTGTGCGCCACCGGTTAGCCGCAGAAGGTACGTGCCGCCCGTCGAGGTTGCGTTCGCACGTGTCGCCGACACCTGCTGCATGCGCGTGTAGCTATTGTTGATGAGTTTCCAAACGGCGAGTTCGCCCGAATTCGTTGAAAAGTCGTACGTTCCCGCCGGGATCGCGACGGAGACCCAGTCGGTATCTCCGGCACCGGCCGACCCGCAATAGGAGCCTTCTTTCAGTACGGGAGCCGTCGAATAGTCATCGTTTGCCTGAAAGCTCTTCTCGGAGATGCAGTTGGTCGGTGCGGGATTTGGGGCCGAACTTGCCGCGCCATTCCCGCCATATTGAGTGACGATTCCGGCGATATAGTCGGCCATAAGATCGGTTCGAGCGAGCACTTGCGTCCCACCTCCGCTGCCGGAATTGACGGCAACGATCTCATGCGGGAAGCTCCCAGTACGAATGACTGGGCCGCCGGAGTCCCCGGTCTGAATCACCTCTTCCGACGCATACGAGAACGGATATGCCTGCGAAGCGGAGAGCCGAACTTCGCGACCAACAAACATGGTCGTCGTCGACAGCACCCCATCATCCTTACGCCCGACGTTGACCGCCTTCGTACCGTTTACGACGGGATTTCGTGGGATCGTCGGATAGGACGAAAGAGAAACAGCCTCGGCCAGGACGAGTAGAGCAATATCGTGCTGCTTGGCGTTGACGTAGGTCCCGTCATTGCCTTTGTAGTCGTAGTTCGCGAAGTGAGTGACGGCAATTTCTCGGTTTCCGGCGTTCGGTGCGCGCACGGAAAATGAAGTATTCCCGTCGACACAATGCCCCGCGGTAAGGACCACCTTTGGGGCGATAACTGCGCCCGTACAGTAGGCACTTCCTCGACTGTTTGACGACGTAATGAAGACAGCCTCCGGGTACGTCGAGGTCGCCGTTCCACCCAGGAGCTCGTCCTCCCCCGAAGTGACGGTCTGTTCTTCGGCAAGCGGCTCCACGCTGCAGCCGAGCGCGAGCGGGATCGGGAGGCTGAGGGCAAAGACGATGCGAGCAAGGGCGTTCATGGCTTCTCCGTGGTGGGCGACACATGTCTCTCATGCGTCTCCATCAATGACCTATCATCACACGCGCCCTTTGCAACGATTTTTTACCTCGCGCAATAACATGCATTTACCCAATAATATCAACCATTTCTGCACGACATAGATGATCAAGACGACATTTCGTCTTAAATTTAATCCACCAAAGCGACCTCGTTGGGGGCGTGCGCCGTCGCTGGGATTGCTGGCGTGCAACGGTTCGCGGATTTCGGTAGGCTCGGCCGGTGGGCGAAGCGTTCGATCCCGAGAGCTGGAAGGACTGCAATTCGCGCTTTGCGGTGGTGCGACTCCTCGGGCGCGGCGGCATGGGCGAGGTCGTCGAAGCGCGCGATCGCGTCACGGGGGAACTGGTGGCCCTCAAGCGCTTGCGGCAGACATCGACATCGCCTCTCCGTGCGCAACGGCTGCGGCGGGAGGCCGATGCGGCCCTCCTGATCGCAAGCCCGTTCGTTCCACGCCTCCTCGCGGTCATCGATGTCGGTGACGACGTCGTGCTCGCCATGGAGCGGCTCGAAGGGGAGACGCTGAGCGCGCGGCTTCGCGATCGGACGCGACCGATGGAATGGCCGGAAATTTCAGCGATTCTTCACGACCTACTTCGCGGTCTCATCGACGCGCACACCGCTGGCGTGATCCACCGGGATCTCAAGCCGGCGAACATCATGCTTGTGCCGGAGGCGCGACGTCCGTTTCCTCGCGCGATGATTCTTGATTTCGGAATCTGCAAGGTCGAGCGGCACCGCGGCGAGGCGCTCACGGAAGGCGGCGCGACCCTCGGGACGGTCGCGTACATGGCCCCCGAGCAGATTCGAGGCTCCCGTGACGTCGACGAACGGGCCGACTTGTACGCGCTCGCCCTCGTCGCCTTTGAGTGTGTAGCGGGGCAAATTCCCTTCGGGGGGCCGCGCGAGGATCTCGCGATTGTCGCACGAAAGCTTGAGGGGAAGCTCCTTTCCCTGGAAACATGCGCCCGCACTCCCATACCGGTTGGCTTGCCGGCGCTCCTCGCCCGCGGCCTCTCGGTGGCGGCCGCCGCGCGACCGGCGACGGCACAGGAGTTTCTCCGTGCGATTCGCGAACTTGACGACGAGCTGTGCGACTTCGGAGCGCGCCGGTCGGCTTCGCCGCCGGGTTCCAAAGAGTCAACCGACGCGTCCTCGGATCTGGCCGCTGGCCGGGCGGAGACGACGGCATCGTCAACGCTTGCGTGGTCACCGCGTGTACAAACGCCTGTACATGCAGAACATCGCATCCACACCCCGGCCTTTCCGTGGCGCCGCCGGCTTGCGGTTGGCGGCGTCGCGCTCGTCGTCGTCGCAAGCGCAACGATCGGCTTGAGGACGGCGCGCTCGGAGCCGCCACGCATTCTCACGCGCGCCGTTGAAGTGGGCCCGCCGTCTCTCGCGACGCCGCTCCCCGCAAATTCGCTGGCGGTCGCGAACGGACGGGCCCCTGTGGAAGTGGGCCCGCCGTCTCTCGCGCAGCCGCTCCCCGCAAATTCGCTGGCGGTCGCGAACGGACGGGCCCCTGTGGAAGTGGGCCCGCCGTCTCTCGCGACGCCTTCGCTAGGGAGTGCACGAACGGATAGGAAAGGGCGCGCCCCTGGATCGGCGACCCCCGCGACGGCCACCGCCGCACTGCGGAAGCCGGGGAAGGCTGAATCGCCTCAAGGGCTCCCCCCGTCGCCCGACAGAGTCCCCGTGACTAAGGAGCCAAGATATTGAAACATCGATGGTTTCTTCCCCTTGTAGCGAGCATGCTCGTGACCACGGTGGCCCACGCAGGCGAGATCGCCGGCGACCGCGAAGGGAGCCGTGCCGCTTTTCGGCGGGGCGTCTCCGCGGTGAGCGCCGCAAGCTTTGAGGAGGCGCGCACCGCGTTCCGTCGGGCCTACGAACTCTTCCCCCACCCGAGCATTCTCTTCAACCTCGGACTCGCCGAAGCGAAGCTCGGAGATTGGGCCGACGCAGAGGCACACTTAACTCAGTTTTTACGGGAAGATACGGGCGCAACGAGTGCGGAGCGCGCGACCGCGGCCGCAGAACTTACCCACGCCGAACAGAAGCTCGGCTGGTTGCTGTGCACAACGCGTCCAGGGCAATCCTGCCGCATCGACGGCGTCGCCGCGCCGTCGACGGAGAAACGCGTCGCGATCGGGCGCCACGAGGTTGAGTTTCTACACGACGGCAAACGCATTCCCGTAGTTGCTTTCGTGGATGCCCAGCAGCATCGACGCGTCGATTTGCCGGTGCCAATGGCCATTCAAGAGCCGCGCTCGACGGGAACAATCGGCGTGGGGTTCGTCGTCGTCGGCGGACTTGCGTTGGGCGCAGCTACGGCGACAGGCCTCAAGACACTCGCACTGAGCGAGGCGTATCGCGACCGAACGGGACCTCAATACCAGGACTCGGGTGTGCGATCTCAAGGCATTTCCTACCGAACAGCGACCGATGTACTGCTTGTATCGGGACTCGTCGCCGCGGGAATCGGCGTCG
>JAAFHJ010000428.1 GCA_013298325.1 Myxococcales bacterium
GGCGTCGCGAGGGACGGCGGGCCCACTCAGAGAGGGCCCGTCCGTTCGCGACCGCCAGTGAATTGGCTGCCAACGGCGTCGCGAGGGGCGGCGGGCCCACTCAGACGCGGAGGATGTTCGGGCTCTTGATGAGCAACTCTTTCATGTAGGCGCTCGCAAGCTTTTCCTGCATCGAGTTTGCACGGAGGCGCTCCCGAAGGTGGCCGAAATCTACGCGGTCAAGCTCCTGGTCCTG
This sequence comes from Myxococcales bacterium, assembly GCA_013298325.1. Lineage (GTDB taxonomy): Bacteria > Myxococcota_A > Polyangia > Polyangiales > Polyangiaceae > JAAFHJ01. The sequence continues at coordinate 236 of JAAFHJ010000428.1, forward strand.
GTTGTAACAGGTGAAAACAACCGACTCTTTCCCCGTAACCGGGTCGACGTGCTTCTGCAGGCACTGCGCGCAAATCTCTTTCATCATGCATTGCATCGGCGAATTGATGCTGCCGATGGCGAGATGCTTCGGCGAAAGAAGCGGTTGGAGAACGCCATGCCGCGCTTCGCGGACCGCCGCCATCATTCGGTCGGACCCGATGGCGATAATCCGTTGGACTTCCTTGAATTTCGTGAAGTCAGCGACAAGCTCCCCTTGCGCGTAGCGGACCATGGCTTGAACAATGTTTCCGCGAAGGTGGGCATCTTGCGGCCGGCGCGGCGCAATCTCGGCGCCAGCGTCGGTGCACCAGATCACCTGGTCGGTGTGGGCCTCAATGTCGTCTTGCTTGAAGAGGTCTTCCCCGTACTTGTAACCGGCAAAGTAGATGACCTTCGAGCCGAGCGCCTTGTAGGCGCGCGCAATGCTGAAGAGGACAGCATTTCCGAGGCCACCTCCACAGAGCAGAACCGTCTCTTTTTCAATTTCCGTAGGTGCACCCGTCGGCCCCATAAGAACGACCGGCTCACCCGGGGCGAGGGCAGCACAAAGATTCGAACTCCCTCCCATTTCCAGGACGATCGTTCCCAAAAGTCCACGCTCAGGATCGGTCCATGCGCCGGTGAGCGCGAGTCCTTCCATGGCGAGTCGGACTTTGCCTTCGCCGCTCAAGTCGGGCACCTCGGGCGCGAGACTCTCGAAGTTTTGAAGGCGATAGAACTGCCCCGGAAGGAACTTGCGGGCCGCCAGTGGGGCGCGGACGACGACTTCGACGATCGTCTTGGTGAGGCGATTGACCTCGACGATTTCGGCATGAAGGAGATCCTGCATCTTTACGAAGAATGCATGACGTTCCGCATCTCGAATCGTTTGCCCCGCCGGAGATAGCTTCGCGTTTTCTGGAAAGAGCGCGGCGACGTACTTGTAACCGTCCTTGGCGCTCGCCATCGCTTTCACGACGCTGCCGGCGTAGATGGGGTTGTTGTCACCGTAGAAGGAGACCACTTTGTTCCCCTGACGGTAGCTCGTGAAAAATGCCCCCTTTCCTTTCGACGGAGTGAGGGTAATTTCGCTGTTCTCGCCGAGCGTCGCCTCGTGGGTGCGGAAGTATTGATTCCGCTCATCCATAAGGAAAGACTCCGGATACTCCCGTTCGTAGGTCACGTTCGGACTGGTTCCGGCGGCGACGCACACCGTCCGCGCGGGCAGCTCAATGGTCGATCCGTCTTTGCGCTGAAAGATAACCCCTTTGACGTGTCCGTAGCGATCGAGGGTCGCTTCAAGGGGGCTTGCGTGCTCGACGTAGCGCACCCCTTCTTCGAGGCTCTTTTCGACTTCTTCGTGATTCAATCGATAGGCCGGCGAGTCTCCAAGTCCTTTTCGATAGACGAGTGTGACGCCGCCCCAGCCGTCGAGGAGCTTCTGAAGGCCGACGGGGCGGTGCTCTTCGGCGGCGCGGATGCGCTCTTCTTCGAGTTCTCGCGCGTGGGCGAGGTGGACGGAAAGCGTCTCCCATTCTTCGTCGTCAAAGAGGGCGCGAGCGGCCGCCTCCCCCTTCGTCGCGACGATCCCCTTCCAACGCGCCGCCGTTTTCTCAATCTGAATCGGGTAGTAGGCGAGGAGCTCGGTCGCGGTGTCGATCGCCGTGAGACCCCCGCCGACGACCACCGCCGGCAAGCTCACCTGCAAATTCGCGAGGCTGTTCTTCTTGAACGCCCCCGAGAGCTGCAAACCCATGAGGAAATCCGAGGCCTTGCGGATGCCGCGGGCCAGGTTGTTCTTCATGTCGATGATCGTCGGTCGGCCGGCGCCGGCGGCGAGCGCGACGTGGTGGAAGCCGAGCTCCCAGGCGTCGTCGAGGGTCAGCGTCCCGCCGAAACGGACGCCGCCGTGGATGCGAAGGCTCTTTTGACGGGCGAGGGTTGCGTACAAAACGCCGAGGAAATTCTTGTCCCAGCGGACAGTGATCCCGTATTCACTCACGCCACCAAAACCAAGAAGTACGCGCTCATCGAGGGCCGCGTAGAGCGTTTGAACGTCCTTCACCGGTGCCGGTCGGCCGGCGGCGTCGAAGAGGCTCGCGGGGAGCGGCTCGATCTTGAGCCCATCGACGGCAACGACGGCAAATCCCTCGCGCCCCAAGTGATGGGAAAGCGTGTAGCCGGCAGGCCCGAGGCCGACGACGAGCACATTCTTCCCCGTGTACGGAAGCGGAAAGGGGCGCGCAATGTTGAGCGGGTTCCAGCGCGTCAACAAACCATAGATTTCGAGACCGTACGGGAGCGCAAGAATCTCGGAAAGAACCCGGGTCTCAATCTGAGGAATATTGACCGGTTCCTGCTTCTGGAAGACACAGCCCTTCATACAGTCGTTGCAAATGCGATGACCGGTCCCCGGACACATCGGATTATCAATTGCGATAAGGGCGAGTGCAGCGAGGGCGTCCCCATCGCGGCGCATCGTGTGCGCCTCCGAAATCTTTTCTTCAAGGGGGCAACCGGCGAGGTCGACTCCGAGCGGATTCTTCTTCAAAGATCCGGTCTTTGCGTCTTTGAGCCCCTTCGAACAACTGTCTTTGTCGCGCTCGTGGCAAAGGAGGCAGTAGTCGATCTCCTCTTCGACAGCACGGGCGTCTGCGCGGAGGTCGGTGAGCGCAAAGCCGACGCGCTCGCGGCGCTCCTCTTCCGGGCCGACGAACAATTCGGGGAGCGACCCGTCGGGCCGGCGAAGGCGGACCAAGTTGCTGAAATCAAGTGTCTTCGGGGCGCGCAGCGATGCCCAGCGATGGGCCGGATCGTGGTGGATCCCACGGCGGCGCGCAAGCCAGTGTTCGAAGGCGTCGAGGACCATCGTGGCGACGGCGCCGTCATTCCACTCGGCAAACCCGGCCGGAAGGCCCTTCGCCGCCCCGTCGTCGGCCTTCAGCGCCTCACGGATCTTCGCCGCGTCGGCGAGGAGTTCGTCGGTCCAGGTTCCACCGCCGCCTTTCGCAACCTTCCGCGCGGTGTCGTCGACGGCGAAAACGCGATTGACCGCGTGGGCGACGGCGAGCTCTTCGTCTTGGCGAAGCAGCTCATCCCCGCCGAGCGCAAAGACGACCGCGCGCGCGACCGCATGCGCCGCATCCATTCCGGTCGTCCAGGCGCGGCCTGCGTCGTTCTTCAGGACACGCTTCTTGGCGAAATCTCGTTTGAAACGCCACAGCGGCTCACGATCCTTCGTTTGTTGGGCGAGCGTATCCAGCTCCTTTTCGACGCGAAAGAGCTTCGCCACAAAGCGGGAAACCCACGGCGCTGCCACGAGGAGAGCATCGCTCGTCGCCTCCGCACCGGTCACCTTGCCCGCACGGTAACTATCGAATTTTCCTGCTTCTTCAGGAGCTTCTACAGAAAACCATCGTAAGAAGGCTTCGTGGAGGCGTGCGAGCTCCGTCGGGTCCCACAGGTCGTGAAAGGTGAATCCTTCCACACCGAGGATGAGTAGGGAGTTCGACGGAGCAGCGGCGTAGGAAGCAGGATGCACGGACGTCCTTCGTAGAGAATCAGAGGTAAGGCGTTTGGCTCCGCCCGGTGGACTGGAACGAACAACGCGCCCGTCCGCGCAGTGGGAGACGGCACGGAGTTCGGTGCAGACGCGTCGGCGGTTGCGCGCGAAGCATCAGGGGGGATTGGAAACGACGGACGCCCATGCCCTCGGGGCGTCGTCGAAGACACTCATTTGTGGAGGCCGGTTGAAACGCGCTTTCATCGCGCATTTCGGGCAAATCAATGCTTGCAGTCGGGCCCGTGTTCGTGGTGGCCATGGCTGTGCTCGGCCTTGGCTTCGCCCCCTGCAGACGGGGGCGTCCACGCGACCTTTGCAGCCTCTCCCTCTTCGATGCCAAAGTAGATTCCGCACTGTTTCAACATGAATTTAACCCCTTGCGGCGACGCCGGGTCGACGCGATAGGTGTTCATGAGGCGCACGGCCTCCGTCTTCCAGGCTTCCCAGGCCTTCTTAGAGACGGACTCGTAAATCGTCTGCCCAAGTTCGTTTTTGTAGGGGGCTTTTTCGAGGCCCGGCAGGTCTTCGTTGAGCTTGCGGCAGTGGACGATGCGTTCGGTCATGGCGCGCTCGCCTAATACAGGTCCCCCAATTTGGGTACTGGGTTGCCGGGACCGAGAGGATTTCCCAGCCAGACTTCCGCACGGACAGCGTATCGCGCGTTCGCATTTGTCTCCGCCAAGCGAGACGCCGGGGATCGGAGAACGCGATGGTTCCCAAGGGGACAAGAGCGCGATAGGTTCCGCCGCCTATGGGGATTTGCCCGGTTTGCGGTTACGGTCTGAGTGAGGGGGCACGATTCTGCGGCGGTTGCGGCTCCACCACGCCTGCGGTCCCCGCCAAGGGGCCGATGGGCGAGGCCCACGGGACGGACGATGCGACGGAAGAGGACCTCCTCGAAGCGACCCGCGCCG
>JAAFHJ010000437.1 GCA_013298325.1 Myxococcales bacterium
GCCGGCGATCGCCACGATGAACGCCCTCCGCGACAAGACCTGGACCGGTCCCCCCGGCTTCCCGGCGGCCTTGCTCCCGACCGCCTCCGGAAACGGCTCAATGCGGCTGTCGCCGACGTCGCTCCCCGATCCGACGACCATCGGGAACTTCGACCAGATCCTGTGCGCGCTCCGGAACGTCGGCACCTTCAACGTCGCCGATAGCGTCTCCGGCATCAGCGAATTCCGCCAGAACTCGACGGAAGCGGCGCCGGTCCCCGCCCAGGGCAACCAGGCCTTCGGACGCGGCTTCAACAGCCCGTCGCTGCTCGGGGTGAGCGTCGGTGCCCCGTACCTCCACGCCGGCAACGCGGCCACGCTGGAGAGCCTCTTCGCGCCGACCTTCAAGGCCCACTACACGGCGCTCGCGCCGAACTTCCTCGCGGATGGCGACGCCGCCGCCCGCGCGAAGAACCTGGAAGCGCTCGTCCAGTACCTCCTCTCCATCGACGCGGCGACGCAGACGGTGGCGATCCCGGCCGCCGGCCCCCTCGGCGGCGATTTCTGCAGCCCCTGACCGCACTTCCGCCACTCTCAAGGAACCCCGCACGCCCGCCCCGGCGCCGCGGGGTTTCCGCTTTCTTCTTGCGTCGCCGCGTTCGTCCGGTACTCCGTCCTCGCCGCGTACCCCCTTCCTTTGCCCTCCCGGAGTTCCGAAATGCGCGCTATTCTTCTTCTTTCCCTCTCTGCCGTCTTCCTCGGCGCTGCCGCCTGCGGCTCGGTCGTCGCCCTCGAAGGGGCCGACCCCCGCTCGGTCGACGCCGGCACCACCGCCAACGACGCCACTTCCCCGACCGACGACGCCGCACCGCCTTTCGATCCGAGCGCCTGCCCGACGACGCCGGTCCCTTTGCCGGCGCCCTACACCGGCGCGGCCTACACCGGCGGCGGGCGCTCGGTGGCGCTTGGCGGCGGCCTTCTCCAGCCGTTTGCCTTCTCTGCAAAAGGGATCGAGCCGGTCGGGACGGGGATCGCCGCCGCTGGCGCCTCCGAGATCTATGCCTTGCCAGGAAGCAGCGCCTTCGCCGCAAGCGAGGGGTTCTCCGACTCGGCGACACGCGCGGTACGCTTCTTCGGGGCAGGCTTCGTCGAGCGGGCGACCGTGTCGGTCGTAAACGGCCGAACGCTGGATCTCCGCCGTGAGGGGATCTCCGCCGACAACCAGGTCGCCTATGTCTCCTCGTCGCGCGGTATCCCGACGGTGGCGATTCACAACGGCAACAACGCCTGCTTCAACTGCGAGTTCGTCGGCGTCGCTGGCGATGCGCTCTACGTCGTTCGCGAGGGGGCGCTTGAGCGTCGCACGCTGACGGCGGCCTCCCCGGGAACGAACATCGTCGCCCGTAGCGCTCTCCCGTTTCGCGAGGGGGCCGAACCGCCGCGCTTGCTCGGTGGCACGTCGCGCCGCCTGTTCCTTTCGCATGGCGAAACCAACGTCGTGCTGGATTGGGACACGCTCACCGAAGTCCCCTTCGCCTGGGAGCCGGACGAGCTTGTGCGCGCCGTCGTCGAGCGTCGCGACGGGACGCTCGACCTGTTCAGCGTTCAGTCGGGCGAGATCGCCTTCGCAAGCCACCGGGACAGCACCGGGAGGATGCTCGCGTTTGGAGAGGGGCACGCCGCCTACGGGTTCGCGAACCCCACCCCGTGCGGCTTCTGGGTCGGCGGCACCCACTTCCCCTTCGCGCGCTGAAGACCGGGCCTCGCCGCGCGAACGCCGCAGCTTTCACGAAGGCGCTGCGGCGTTCCCCCTTTCTGCTAGCGCCCCTCCGATGCGCCTGCCCGTCTATGTCCCGGTCGCCATCCTCCTCGCCGCCTGCACGCGAGCTCCGGCGCTGTCGAGCGAACTCCCGGCCGCTTCCGCGTCGACCACGCCGGTCGCGCCGGTCGCGGTCGCGTCGGCAACCCCTTCGGCCTCGGTAGCGGCCCCGGCGGCCCCGCCGGCCGCCCCGTGCGTCCACCCCGCCTACCAGCCGACGCTCTGCCTCAACGCCGACGGCCCCCTCGACGAAGCCGCCTCCCACGCGTGGTTCGGCGCCCATGGCGCGACCGTCGATTCCTCGTTCCCGGGCTACCCGGCTCGCTGCACCGAGATCCGCTTCGGCGCAGTTCCCGGCGGACAAGCGGATGCCATTCCGACCCTCGCCTGCACCGTCGACGAGATGGCGCTCGGCCCCCTCGGCGGAAACGGCCCGATCGGCACCCACCGAGACCTTCGGATCCTCGGCGTACGCGACGGAAAGGTCTTCGAGTTCGGCCGCTTCCCGATCGCCCTCTCCGAGGCGGGCCACTGGGACGGCGAGACGCTCTTCGCCGCCCACTATGCCATCGACCCCGCCACCAGCACCGTCACCCTCACCGTCCCCGCGGAAGACTGCGCCGCCGGGCGCAAAGGGGTGACCACCTACCACACCGACTGGATCGCCCCGGTCGCCGACCAGCCGGAGCTCGTGAACGCCCGTCGCGCCCAGATCCGCCTCGACCTCCTGCGCATCAATCGCACCTGCAAAGCGGCCGGCACCTACACCCTCGCGAAGAACGGACGCCTCGCCCTCACCCCCTGATCGGCGTACGGTGGCGCTTATGGCACCGCTCGCTCGCCACTTCTCCATCGTCCTTGCACCACTCGCCGCCGCCGTTCTCCTGCTCGGGTGCCCGTCGTCGGAGGGAACACCCGCAGACGCCGGCGCCGGTGACGCCGAAGCGACCGACGCTCCCCTCCCCGATGGCACCGTCGCCGATACCGGTCTGCCCGACGCTGGCGACGCTGGCGACGGTGGCTCCGAGGACGCTGCGTTCGACGCCGACGGAACCGATAGCGCCCCTCCCGATGCCTCGCTCGATGCATCGCAGGATGCCGGGCCCCTCGACGCTGGCCCGATCGACGCCGGCCCGCCGCGCCGCATTTCGCTGGCGGGGTGTGCCCCAGCGACGCTTCCGGGGTGTGGGGGCGGCGTTCGCATGCTGCTTCCTCGGTCCTGCGCCGACTACGACGCGGATGCCTGCGTCGGCGGACCCGATCCGGGCGGTCCGAACGGCGCCGCGCCCCTGAAGGCGGCGGCATCGGTCGCCGCGATCTCCGTCGACGTCTACCCGGGAATCGTGCTCCGTGCGGAGGCCGAGCGCTTCTACCCGATCGGCGAATCGGGCGCTGGCGACCTCCCCCTCGATCCGGCGCTCCCGAACACAACCGTCCTCCCCGTCGGGTGGCGCCCGGGGAGCGGGCTCGTCACGTGTACGCGCACCGCCACGCGAGCGACCTGCGTGTGCGGCTCCTGCGGCGCCGGAAGCCGGGTGTTCGCCGGCTACGTCTACAGCGAACCGGCGAGCCTGCGGACCTACCTTCGGACGTCGGGTCACGCGGTCACGTGCCCCGCCAACGCGAACTACACCCAATCCGGCACGGTTTGCACCACGCCCTGATCGCTCGGAATCGTTTCACGTGAAACACTGCCTCGACCCCCCTCGCGCCGGCGCCGGCATGTTTCACGTGAAACAGGATCCCCCCCTTGGAAGATTCGCTCGCTTCGAGCGTTAGACGCCCGATGGATAGCTCCGCGACCCCCGCTTCTGTGACCGATCCCGTTGTGCCCTCGCGGGGCCTCCGGATCGCTCGGACGTTGACTCTAGCCGGGGCGGTCCTGTGCCCCCTCGCCGGATGCTTCTCGTTCGGTCTCCTGCTGCTCGCGATGCCGGTCGGCTTCGTGCTCGTCTTAACGGGCGTCATTCTCGATGCGGTGATCGCGGCCCGCACGCCGGAGGCGCGCCTATTCCCCTTCGGGCCGGCGTGGATCTCGCCACTCGCCACGCTCTTCCTCGGAGGGACCGCGCACGTCGGCGCGCTGTACGGCGCGGGGCTGATCGGGTCGCTGCTTGGGAACGGCTTCTCCAGCGGGCGCCAACTCCGCGAGCGGGGCGTCACCAAGCTCCCGCCGGTCCTCCCCGGCACCGCGTGGACCGTCGGGGGCAACTCCGCGCGCGGGGCGCGAACCCGAGTCGACGTCGGCCGTGTGGATGCCGCTGCCCTCGAAGCGATCCCGGTTGCCGTGCGTGGCCCCCTCGCCGCCCGGTTTCGGGAGAACGGTCGCACCGAGCACGCTTCCGTCGGTGCGTTTGCCCGCCTCTCCCTCGACCTCATGACGCTTGGTGCGCCCCCCACGCTCCTCGCCGATGCCAGCCGTGACGCCCTCGACGAAATCTACCACACGGAGCTCTGCTTCGGCCTCGCCCGCGCCCTCGACGGAACTCCCCAGAGCCCAGGCCCGCTGACGGCGCCCACGAGCGAACTCGCCGGTCGACCCCGCCACGAAGCGCTCGCCACCCTCGCCGTCGACTCCCTCTTTGACGGCGCCCTCCACGAGGGGCTCTCCGCCCGCGTCCTCGCGGTGCTCGCCAAGCGCTGCGAGGTCCCCGCCATCGCCACGATCCTCGCCACCCTCGCCGCCGACGAAGGGCGCCACGCCGCCCACGCCTGGGACGTGCTCGACTACTGCGTCGCCGAAGGGGGCCCCTTTGTCGAGGCGGCCGTCGACGCCGCCGTGCGCAACCTCCCGGAGACCTTCACCTCGGACCTCCCGGAAGAGGCGCGCTCGGGCAA
>JAAFHJ010000431.1 GCA_013298325.1 Myxococcales bacterium
TACCTCAAGGTTCTCGTGTACTTGTACATGCGGGAGCCTGGCGCCGGCGCCCCGATCGCGACGCCGATGAAGTCGGGCTACGTCAACGTCGCCCTCGCCGTCAGCGCCTTCTTCGTCGTCCTCATCGGGCTCGACCCGTCCCGTTCCCTCTCGGTCGCTACCCGCGCGGCCGCCTCCCTCTTCGGCGGCTGATCGAAACGACCCGCTAGGAACCACGCCATGCGTACGACGCCGTTCTTTCTCGTGTTTCTCCTCGCCTGCGGCAAGGGGGCCGCGGAAAAGAGCGGCGGTTCTGTTTCCGCCGCCCCCTCCATTGCAGTTTCGGCGGCCGTTCCAGCCCCGAGCGCCTCCGCGAAGTCCGAACCGAAGCCGAGCTTCAAACCGGAAGAGCTCCTCGCTGCTCTCAATCCCGATGGAAACCCGACCTATTCGGGGCCGGTCGGCGCCGTTGAGGGGACGATTTTCGTCACTGGGCGCCCCGCCCCGGACGCCGGGCTTTCCCTCGAAAAATGCCCCCAAGTCGCCGGCATGTATGGAAAACTCTTCCGTGAGAAGCCAATCGCGGGCGTGAAGGACCGGCGCGCCCTTGGCGACGCGATCGTCGGTGTCACCGGCTACGATGGCATCTACGTGGCGCCGAAGGGGACCTCGCAGACGCTCGACGTGCGTGACTGCGCGTTCAGCACACGAACCGTCGTACTTACGCTCGGTGAGCGCCTCGACGTCTTCAACCGGGACGCCGCTGGCACGAAGACCTTCTACGCGCTCAGCCTCGCGAAAGCCGGCACAACCGCCCTCCGCGTGGCCGCCCCGTCGACCGATCCGCTGCATTTCTACCCGCGGGAAGCCGGTCGTGACCGCCTCCTCGACAACCTCGACCGCCCATTTCTCTTCGTGGACGTCTACACGGTCCGTTTTCCCCTTCACGACGTCTCGAACGCCGACGGCCACTTCCGCATCGAGGGGGTTCCGGTGGGGAAGCGCAAGCTCAACGTCACGCACCCCGCCTTTGATTCGAACACGACCATCGACATCGATGTCCCCGCCAATGGTACGGTAACCAAAGATGTTGTTGTGAATTTCCGAGGCGTGCCGACCGACGGCGCCGGAAAACCCGACGCAGGGCGCTGAAGTCGCCCGCTCGGATCATCCTACAGACGGCGCGCTTCGATCCTCGGGGCCGGTCTTGTAGAGAGGGCGGATGCGTTACCGCCCCTTTGCAAAGACCGGCCTCTACGTTTCTGAAATCTGCCTCGGAACCATGACCTTTGGCGGGAAAGGGTTTTGGCAAGCGGTCGGTGACCTTCAACTGCCGGCGGTTGAAGCGCTCGTCGGTGCCTCCCTCGATGCCGGCGTTAATTTCATCGATACCGCCGATGTTTATTCCGAGGGCGAGTCGGAACGCCTCCTCGGACAGGCGCTCAAGTCGCTGAATCGCCCCCGCGAACAGCTCGTGATTGCAACAAAAGTTCGCGGGCGCACCGGACCGGGGGTCAACCAAGTCGGCCTGTCGCGCGGCCACATTCATGCCTCGATCGACGCCAGCCTCAAACGGCTCAACCTCGACTACGTCGACCTTTATCAAGTGCACGGCGTCGACAAAGAGACGCCCCTTGAGGAGACCGTCCGCGCCCTCGACGACCTCGTCCGCGTCGGCAAGGTTCGCTACGTCGGCTACTCAAACTTCCCCGCCTGGCAGACGATGAAGGCGCTGGCGATCGCCGACGCGAACAAGCAGGCACGCTTCGTAAGCGCCCAAATGTATTACTCAATCGCCGGGCGCGATATTGAGCGCGAGGTCGTCCCCCTCGCCCTTGACCAGAACCTCGCGATCCTCCCATGGAGCCCGCTCGCCGGTGGCCTCCTTTCGGGGAAGTTCGACGCAAACAAACAGGGGCCAGCCGGTGCCCGGCGGAGCGGCTTTGACTTCCCGCCCGTCGACCATGGGCGCTTGCCCGGAGTCCTCGACGCACTCCGCCAAGTCTCCCAAGAGACAGGACTTTCTGTCGCTCGTATCGCGCTCGCCTGGGTGCTCACCCGCCCCTTCGTGACGAGCGTGATCATCGGCGCCAAGAACCCCGACCAGCTCGCCGACAACCTCGCCGCTTCCGACGTGACGCTCACCGCCGCCCAAATCGCCCACCTCGACGCCGCGAGCGCCCTCCCGAGCGAGTACCCGGGGTGGATGGTCGACCGCCAGAACCACGAACCGCGGACCGCGAACCGATCCTGACCGCCCTACCCGTTGGAGGACCCGCCCGAACCGCTGAATTTACGAGCGATTCGGGCGTTTCGCGTCAGTCCTTCCACGCCGGCCCGGTAGAGGGGACTCCCCTCGGCGAAGGCGGGAAAAGTTGTTTCTGTAAGTGCTTCCACATCTTCCAGCGTCGTCGACGCCCAGCGCGGATGCGGCTCAAAGGGGCTCGTATTCGCCGTCTGCGGGCGCGACGATGCATTGAAGGGGCAGACCTCCTGACAGGCATCACAGCCGAAGAAGCGCTCGCCAACAAACGGCTGAAATTCTTCCGGAATATCGCCACGATGCTCGATCGTCAGGTAGGCTAGGCAGCGCCGGGCGTCGAGGACGAAGGGGCGCGGAAACGCCTGCGTGGGGCAGCCATCGAGGCAGCGCGTACAGCTTCCACATCGTTCGGGAATGGCCGAGTCGGCCGTGAGTTCGAGGGTCGTGACGATCTCTCCGAGCAGCACGTAGGACCCAAGCCCCGGGACGATCAAGAGCCCGTTTTTACCGACAAATCCGAGACCGGCGCGAGCCGCCCAGGCGCGCTCGAGGAGCGGGGCATCGTCGACGATCGGGCGCGCATTCGTGTCGGGGGCGAGGCTGCGCACAAACGCCGAAAGCTGCCGCAGCTTGCGTCGAACATGATTGTGGTAGTCGCGACCGCGGGCGTATCTCGCTATTTTCTTTGCAAATTCAGGGTCACGTTCGTCGTCGTTTCGCTTGTAGCGGCGTGCAAGGCAGATGACGCTCTTCGCCCGCGGAAGGATCCCGGCGTGGTCGACGGAGCGACGCGTTTCGGCGTTTTCCGCGAGCCAGGCCATATCCCCGTGGAAGCCATCGGCGACGAAGCGCTCGTAGTGGGCAAAATCCTGGTCGAGGGGGGCGCGCGCGTCGGCGATTCCGACGGCATCGAAGCCGAATTCGGCTGCTTTTTGCTTCACGGCGCGCGCATGGGCATCCCGGAGGTCTTGGGGCGCGTCATCAGCCATCCGCGAGCGCGCTTAGCACAGCCCTTGAAATTTCCACAGAATCGAGAGGAATGGCCTGCCGACGCGCCGAGAATCGCACTACGATTTCCGCGATGGCAGCGACCACGCGGGACGCGATTCTTGGGGGGAAGCTTCATCTCGTCCAGCCGGCCCCCGGCACCGGCTACCGCATGAATCAAGACGCCGTCTTGCTTGCCGATTTCGCCCACGAGGGGAGGACCGCCGAGCGTGCCCTCGACCTCGGAGCCGGCGTTGGTGCCATCGGCCTGATGCTCTTGGCGCGAAAAACGGCAAGAAACGTCATTTTCGTCGAAATCGACGCCGCTCTCGCGACGCTCGCCCAGGGGAACGTCGCGGCGAACCAGTTTGGCGAGCAGGGGCGCGTTGCTATCGGGGACGTCGCGACCTTCGAGTGCTCCGAAGTCGTCGATCTCGTCGTCTGCAACCCTCCGTTTTTCCCAGGTAAAACGGGGCGCATCTCCCCTCACGAAGCGCTGAACCAGGCCCGCATTGGCGATGTGTCGGCGTTTATCGGCTGTGCGCGAAGGAACGTCGCCCCCAAAGGCCGAGTTTGTTTCATTTATCCGGTGCTCTACCTCGAAACCCTCGTCGCGGGACTCTGCAAGGCTGGCCTCGTCCCGAAGCGAATGCGGCTCGTCCACCCGAAGCGCGACGCAAACGCGCGGGTTGCGCTCGTCGAAGCGGTCGTCGGAAAGCCAAATGGGCTGCAAATTCAAGCCCCTTGGTTCGACGACGGTTACGTCTTCAAAGCCGACGAGTAGTCGTTCGCCGTCCCACGTTTGCTGGTCTTCGGCGGCGACTTCTGCAAAGAGCGGCGCCATGAAACGCGCGTTCTGGTCGCTCCCGACCCTCGCCTTCGCTTTCGTCGTGGTCCTTGGCGGCTGCAGCAAGTCCTTCCAGGAGGGCTTCAATGTCAGTTTTTGCAAGTCCTACAAGGAAAGCTTCGACAAGGCCTGCGTCGACGAATGCGCAAAAAAGGCCGAGCGGAGCTTCTGCCAGAGCGGTTGCGACCAGGCCCTGAGGGACGAAAAGACCTTCTCCACCCGCTGCAAAGACACGCCGACCGGCAAAGCGGTCTACGGGGCTACGAGCCGCGGCGAGTAGCGTGGTAGCCACTGAACAAAAGCAGCGAACGCGTGCATCTTCCCTTGACCGCGCCCGCAGATCCTCGTAAACGCCGCGCTCTCTCATTGCGCCGTCCGGTTCACCGGACTAGGTGCCGGGGCTCGCGAAGATCGCCGCAGCGGCGGTGACCGCGGGTTTCAAAGTTCTCTACGCAGGTGCCAGCTCCGACTGCGCACCGAATCAACTCAGCAGGTATCCGGAACATGGCCGTTCACATTCGTCTCGCTCGCGCTGGCGCCAAGAAGACCCCCTTCTACCGTGTCGTCGTGACCGACTCGCGCAGCCCCCGCGGCGGCCGTTTCCTCGAGAGCGTCGGTATCTT
>JAAFHJ010000432.1 GCA_013298325.1 Myxococcales bacterium
AGCGGCTCCGCGAGAGCGAAAGACGGCGGGCCCACGGCAACAGACGCCCGTCCGTTCGCGAACGCTGGCGAATATCCTCGAAGCGGCTCCGCGAGAGCGAAAGACGGCGGGCCCACGGCAACAGACTCCTCAGGATGGACGGAACACTGTGAGCGATACCTCGCAAGAATTCGCGGTACTTGAGGCGGCGCTTGCCCGTTCAGAAAGCGCGCGACGCCTGGCCGAGGAACGCCTTCGTCGCCTGGTCGATCCGATGCCGGACGCGACCTTTTACGTCGACCCTGCTCGCCGCTTCGTCGACGGCAATCCGCGGTTCTTGGCGAGCTACAAGGCCGTCTACGGCATCGAACTCGCCCCGGGGGTTTCCGCGCTGGCAGGACTTCCAGAACGCGTAGCGGCCCTCTGGGCGCTCCACTACGACGTCGCATTTCGCGGGACAGAAAATGCGTTTCTCTTTCACGAGACGATCGGAGACAAGATTCACACCTTTGACATTCGTCTCGTCCCAAATGTCGTGGACGGTGTCGTCGAAGGAGTAACGGTCGTTTCGCGAGATGTCTCGGCACTCTACGACCTCAAGCAAGACCTTGAGCAGACAAAGCAAGAGATCACCGCCGTCCTTGAAAGTTCGAGCGATGCCATCTGGTCGGTTGATGCGCAACTTCGCGTCCGCACCCTAAACACTCGTTTTGTAGAAGAAACGTTTGAGGCAGTCGGTGTGCGCCCGCGAGTCGGGATGAGCGTGCCTGAGATTCTTGGGGAGCGCTTCTCCCGCGTCGCCCCGTTCTACGAACGCGCACTCTCTGGCGAAGCATTCGCCTTTGAATTCTCGTACCCGCTTCCTCGAAATGGGGGACCGACCGAGGTTCGCCATCTTGAGGTCCAGATGCTTCCGCTTCGGGATGCAACGAATCAATGCATCGGCGTCACCGTCTTCAACAAAGATGTGACCCAAAAGCGGGTCCTTCTCGCGCAGCTCATGGAGCTCGATCGACTCGTCGCCATCGGCACACTTGCGGCGGGCGTCGGCCACGAGATCAACAATCCCCTCGCGTTTGTACTTACCAATCTCGAACTCTTGCGCGAAACGTTCGAGGCGTTCCGGGAGGTGCCACCGCACCGTGACGCCCTCGACGAAGGGCTCGTGATGCTCGCCGACGCCGAGGACGGCGCCCAACGGATTCGCGACATCGTGCGGGAACTCCGGCTCCTTTCGCGCGCCGAAGACCCGAAGGCCAACACGCTCCTCGACGTCCGTGGCCCCCTCGAGCGCGCTCTCGCCCTCGCCGGCCACGAGCTCCGCCAACATGCTG
Source organism: Myxococcales bacterium (assembly GCA_013298325.1). Lineage (GTDB taxonomy): Bacteria > Myxococcota_A > Polyangia > Polyangiales > Polyangiaceae > JAAFHJ01. The sequence continues at coordinate 1,314 of JAAFHJ010000432.1, forward strand.
ACATTGTTCGTGATTACCCCACCCCTTGCGCCGTTCCGGCCGGTTTGGACGGGGACTCCGGCGGGTCAGCTGCCGACGCGCCCTGGGTGCGTGGGTCGGACGGTCGCCTTACGCAGGTCTTCCTGAACCTCCTTATCAACGCCGCTCACGCGTTTCCGGGGGACCGGCGGGGGACCGTCCGCCTCCGGGTCGCTTACGAAGGGGATCGGGTGATTGTTGAGGTGACCGATGACGGCAGCGGAATTCCGGAGGAGGTCCTTCCGCGGGTCTTCGATGCCTTCTTCACGACGAAGCCGCGTGGCGAGGGGACCGGCCTCGGACTGTCGATCGCGCGCCGAATTCTTCTGGAACATGGGGGAGATCTGACGATCGTTTCCCAACTGAACGTCGGCACGACCGCGCTCGTCGTCCTTCCGGCGAGCACCGAGCGCTGACGGACGGCGCACTGGATACAAACGGGAAAGGCCACCACCTGTCTCCAGGGGCGGCCTTTCCGTCAATCGGGGCGTTGCGCCCCTCGAATCACTTCTTCGGCTTCGCCGGGGGGGTGACCTTCGCGGGGGTCGCTGCCTTCGTCGGCTTCACGACCGGCGCCGGCGCGGCGGCCTTCGCCTCGTCGTCCGTCATGATGTGGAACTCAACGCGACGGTTGTTCGTGCGGCCCTGCTCCGTCTTGTTGTCGTCGATCGGCTTCTCCTGACCGAAGCCGTTTGCGACGAACATGTCCTTCGCGAAGCCGGCCTTGACCATGAAGTCAACAACGGCCTGGGCGCGCTGCTGGGAGAGCTTCTTGTTGTTCGCCGGGACACCCTTGTTGTCGGTGTGCCCTTCGATGCGCAAGTGCTTGATGTCCGGGTGCTTCTTGAGCACTTCGATGACGGCGTTCACGACGCCTTCGCCGAGGTCGCTCTTCTCGATGACCGCCGAGCCGGTCTTGAACTTGACCTGGTCGAGGATCTTGATCTGGTTGCCGACGACGAACGCCTTCGGGCAGCCGTTGCGCTTCGGATCCTTGTCGGCCTTGCCGGCTTCGTCCGGGCAGGCGTCGGTGTCGTTCGCGATGCCGTCCTTGTCCCGATCGGGATCGGGGCAACCGTTGGTCTTCGGGTCGTTGGTCTTGATGCCCGGCTTGTCGACGCAGGCGTCTTCCTTGTCGAGGATGCCGTCGCCGTCGGTGTCGGCGGGGCAGCCGTTCTTCTTCGGGTCGGCGCTGGCGACACCGGGGACGTCGATGCAGGCGTCGTCCTTGTCGTAGATCTTGTCGCCGTCCTTGTCGGCCGGGCAGCCGTTCGTCGACGGGTCGTTCGTCGCGATGCCGGGGACGCTCATGCAAGCGTCGTCCTTGTCGTAGACGCCGTCGCCGTCGGTGTCGGGCGGGCAGCCGTTCTTGGCCGGGTCGCTGTTCGCGACGCCGGGGATTTCGGCGCAGGCGTCGAGCTTGTCGGAGATGCCGTCGCCGTCGCGGTCGGCGATGGCGACCGTTTCGTCAACCTTCGGAGCAAATTCGAGGTTGAGGAGCGCGCGGACTTCCGGCGAGCCGTAGCCGCGGGTCAACCCGGTGCCGACGCCGCCGCCGATGCGGAAATCACCGGGGAGCGTGTAGTGGGCGCCGATGATGCCTTCGAGGGGGGAGGTCTTCTTCGCGAAGAGGTCGACCGGATCCTTGGAGGTGACGACCGTCGACCCGAAGATTTCGGGACCGACGACGAGCTTCTTGTCGGCGACGCGGAAGCCGACGGAGGCGGCGTAGCCGAGCTCGCTGCCGAGGGGGCCGTTCGCGTAGTTCCCTGCATCGGTGCCACGATAGATGTAGCTTGCACGGGCCGCGTAGGCGAATGCGCCCACTTCGCCGGCGACGAGCACGCGGGGGGCGATGCGGATCTTGCCGTCGGAGGTGTAATCGTTGCGGGAGCCGGTCGGGGCCCAGAGCTGCGCGCCGACGGCGAGGCTGAAGGGGCCCTGGTACTTGCCGAGGAGGCGGAGATCGAGGCCGAAGCGGAGGTCGCCGATCGCCTGCTGGTTCGTCGGCGCCGCGTATTTCACGCCGCCGAGGGTGCCTTGGTGTCCATCTTGGAAGACGACGATTGGGAGGTTCGCGCTGACGCGGAGGCGCTCGGCGAGCACGAAGCTCGCGCCGACGTTCGTGGTGAGGACGTTGCGAACAACGCTGCGCTTCACTTCGCCGTCCGACCCGTAAATGACGAGCGGGCGGTACTGGTAGTCGGCAACGATACCGACGGCGGGGCGCGCCTTGCCACGGAAGTCGAGCGACTCAAGGGCGAACCACTCGCTGCCGCGCTCCGAGGGCTCGAAGCGGTTGACCGCGAAGCCGGTGTTGCTGGCCGTCTGGGCGAAGGCGGTCGGCACAATGCCGGTCGCTGCGAGGAAAGCGAAACTCGTGATCAGTCGTTTTGCGTTCATTATCCGGTCCTGGTCTCGATGAAGCGGGCTCGGTCGTCGAAGTCGAGAATTCGAAAAGAGAAAAGTAGTGGCTCTGGGGCCCTGGGGGGCCGGCCGCCCCGGGACGTTGCAGCTGCAACAATCGGGGCGGGTGCGGGCGAGCCGGGGGGGAACCCCCGATGCAGGGTCGCAAGCGGCTGAGCACTCCGCGTGCCGAACCATCGACGGTCCCCACTTAGTCGACGGTTCCCCTACACGACAACAAATCTCCAACGGACGGGTACTTTCAATGGTACTACCGCCCGCCGTCAAGTTTGATGCACCTCTCCGCTACGCAATTTAAGGTGGCCGAATCGATGCTGCTTCCGCACTACACTTTGCAGGCCGCCGGTTACAGTTCATGAAGACGACGCCCCGTGTACGGTCGGCAAAGGAGCCGGCTGCGCCAGTTCCCCACGGGCGTTCCGAAACGGCGAAGACCGCCCGTCGAACGGACCCGAAAGTCCCCTCAAAAAGAGCGGCGGCCGCAACAAAAGTCGCCCCGACAAACGTCGTCGGAGAACGGGCGAATGATGTCGCATGGGTCGTTCGCAAATCCCCCATTCAAGGCCGGGGAGTGTTCGCCGCGCGGCGACTCCGAAAGGGGGAACGGATCCTTGAATATACCGGGGAACGGATCGGGCACGTAGAGGCCGGGCGCCGTTACGATGATGAAGCGATGGAGCGCCATCACACGTACCTGTTCGCCGTCGACGCTGACACTTGCATTGACGGCGGAAAGATCGGCAACGACGCCCGGTACATCAATCACGGGTGTGCCCCCAATTGCGAAGCGCGTAACATCCGAAAGCGTATCTTTATCCATGCGCTACGGACGGTTGAGGCGGGGGAAGAGCTTTTCTACGACTATGCCTATGAGCTTGAAGGGCCAATTACCATGGCCGATGTCAAGCGGTATGCATGCTGCTGCGGCA
>JAAFHJ010000433.1:0-887 GCA_013298325.1 Myxococcales bacterium
GAAGCTGAGAGAGCGAAAAAGAAGCATCCTTTCAGCCACTTGCACTCTCGTGCGCGTCGCCGTCGGGATGGGCGGCTTCTACCGATGCTGCCTCGATGCGTCAACGCAAAAAGCGACCGCCCGATCGACTTTTGCCCGGGAACGCAGACGCCCCCAGGGTGCGGCCACGTCGACAGGGTCCCTACCGGAACTCCTCGTTCAGAATTTCCAGCGAATACCCCCTCGTCTCGTTCCGAAGGAGGACCGTTTTCGGGGAGCACTGGTCGACGACGCACCCCTCCCCGAACTGAATGGAGACGATCTCACTCCCCGGCACGTCGGCACGGCCGATCATCCGCTCGCGAAGCGCGCCGCCGAGCCAACGTTCCCGCACCGCCTCACCGTCGACCACCGCCTCCGTCACGCCCTCCCCGTTCGCCGGCGGCGGGATGGTCCGAAAGAAGACGCGATGGATGTCGAGCAGGATGCGCTCCGGTGGAAAGGGCAAGGGGGGCCCAAAACGCTGCTCGAAGGTCACGCCGGCCGAAGTCTGCTTCATGACGAACGCGCGAACCCCCGCCGGCCCGAGCCCGACAACGAGAAGGGTGTCCCCCCGCTTCTGAAGGACGGCGTCAAACTCGCCGGTCTGGACCGACGGGCCGGCGCCCGCAGTAACGATGAGGTGTTGGCGCACCGTCATGTCGCGGAGCAGGGCCGGCTCTCGGAGCACGATACTCCGATCGCGGACGACTTCCGTGCGGGCGGCACAACCAGACGCCCCCACCAAGAGGAGACCTAAACCGCATGCCATGCTGATTTTCACGTGCCCTCGGGCGCGGTTGGGGGGCGGCCGTCGGCGAGCATGAGGACCGTCACCGGGGAGAACAGGAGGCTGAAAAGCATGCCGA
>JAAFHJ010000433.1:897-4683 GCA_013298325.1 Myxococcales bacterium
AGCGCGGGACTTGCGCTCGCGGCGAGCAGCCCAAAGGACAGCAGCGTCGTCGTGGTGGCCGTTGCGATACTCACAAGTGCACGCGCCGAGTCTTGGGGGCTCCCCCGCCCCTCCACCGCGAAGATCCCGTAGTCGACCCCCATCGAAAGCACGAGCGAGAGCGCGACGGCGTTGAGGATGGTGAGCGGTGCGTGAACCCACCCCAAACAGGCCACGGTGGCGATCGTCGCGAGGATGGCGGGGGCGATCGCCGCCAGGGAAACCCGAAGGCTGCGGTACCGCAAATAGAGGGTCCCGAGCACGAACACCATCCCTGCCGCGAGGAGTTCGATGACACGAATTCGAACGTGCCGGTACGCGTGGTTGAGGAGCGCGCCCTCATCGAGAATCGTCGCGGCGGGCACGAGTTTCTGAAGCGTTTCGGTAGAATGCACGCCCTTGAGGGGGATCACGAAGAGCTGTTTTCCCCCGTCGCCGACCGGCATCAATGGCGAAAGCCACGGCGCAAGGGGCGAATTGCGTATCGCTTGAAGGGTCACCCGGCGCGGCGAATCGAGCGACTGCCGGAACGGCGCGAACGCACTCGATTGAAAGCCGGCGGCGACCGCCGCGCGGTCGAAGGCAGGCAAGGCGTCGCGAGCCGCTTTCTGTGCCCCCGCCTGGGCCCTCTCGGAATGGAGGAGCGCACCCAGCGGAACAAATCCCCCAAGCTCGCCGGCGGCAACCGCCGACCGAAGCTGGTTGTGGGCCTCGGACAGTCGGTCGATCGCCGCTTCGGTCTCCGCGGGCGACGCCCCCGTCGCGGCAACGACGGCAAAGCGCCCCGGGTCGGTCGCCTGAATTCGCCCTTGAATTTCGGTGTCTTCCGCGACGAGTGCAGGGTCCAACGCGAGCAGCGCCCGGACGTCATCGCGGGGCTGGAGCCTCGCAAATCCTGCCCCGGCAAGTACGACCACGATGGCGAACGCCCAGCCCCAACGACGGACGAGCTCCGGTGCTTTCCCGCGAAGGGCTAGGACGAGTCTCAACGCCAGCCGCTCGCCCGCCAGAAGCAGACCCGGACGGGTGTAGCGCTGCGGCATCCATGCTGGGAGCAGGTAGCGCGTCGCAAGAAGCGCCCCGAAGACCGACGAGCTCGCAAAAAGGGCGATTTGCTTCGCGCCCGGAAAGTCTGCCCACGCGAGCCCGGCAAAACCGACGACCGTCGTCCACGCCCCCATGCGCAGGCCCGGCCACACGTCGGCCATGACCGCGTCGGCCCCGGGCGGCTCGGAATCGGTCCCCTGCCCGCCCTGCGAAGCGGGAGAGGGGGCGGAGGCCTTTGCTAGAGCAAAGTGCGCAAAATAGTGCTCCGCGTAGTCGATCCCGACCCCCAGCAGGGAGGTCCCAAACGCAAGCGTCAGCCCGTGAATGCGTCCAAACACCGCGTAGGTCGCGACGGTGCCGACTGCGCTTCCGACGGCCAACGGGACAAGCCCAAGAGCAAGCATGCGCGGGGATCGGAAGAGAAGCAGGAACAGAAGCAAAATTCCGAGGGTAGAGACCGTGCCGATGAACTCGATGTCCCCACGAATCTGCTGCTCCGCCATCACCGTGTACCGGGCGACGCCGCTGCTGGTGAGGACGAGCTGTGCGCCCGCGTGCGGTCGCGACGCCGCTTCGAAGGCAGCGCGAATCCGCGCAAGCCAGGCGCGCTGGACCGTCGCGTCGAGGGCAGACTGGCGCGGGGCGAGGAAAAGGAAGGCGTGAGCCGCGGAAGGGCCCTCCCCGTCGGCGGTCATGAGGACGCCGTCGCGGGTCGTCAGTTTAGGCCCCTGGACCGCCTGGAACGCCGTGAGGAGGTGTGGCAGCGCGCCGACCGGGTCCTTCGGGACCGTCGGGCGGACGAGCGGCCCGAAGGGACCTCCGAGGGCCGCCCGCGTCGCCGCGAGCGCCTCTGCGAGCGCCGCCGGCTGAAACGCCTCTTCCCCCAAAAACGCGGTCGACGGGTAGTCTGCGAACCAGTTTCGCAGTTGCGTCTGGTCGTCTTCGGAAAGACCGCTGTGGACGCTCTTCGTGTCGGCGTCCTGGGCGAGCGCGGTCGCCATCGCCTGCACGACGGGCACGCAGAGGTCGCAGGTGCGCGTCCCGTCGGTGACGTCGACCACAAGGACCGATGACAGTTCGCCCCCAGTGATGGCGTGGAGCAGCTCCGCGCTGCGTTGCTCCTCGGGGCGCGGCAGGAAGTGACTCACCGACATGTCGACAGGCATGCGGCGCACGACGACGCCCCAAAGCGTCAGGATCACAGCGAAAAGGAGCAGGGTGCGCCCCCGGGCCGCCCAGAGCGGACGGGCGTGCGCCGTGGTCACGGGAGGCGCGGCGGCAGGTGAAACACCGATTCTTCGTCCGCTTGGGTGTAGCGGCGCGCGAAGTCGACTTCCGAGAACGTCGTCACGCCATAGTCGCCGGATGCTTCGTCGAGGCGCAGTTCGCGCAGGTTCCCGCCGTTTCCGGACAGCGCGATCTTGGTCACCATTTTCGCGACGCCCTCGTCGAGCGGAGTGAGACGAACCGTCCACGCGCCGTCGGCGGTCCCATCAAGCGAGACTCGAAAGTGAGCTTCGACTCCGGCGCGGTCGCCAGAAAGGAGCATTCGAAATGCGTCTACAAAGGTGCGGAGGGCGCCCTTGGCGAGCGGAAGCACATCGACCTTCTTGCCGTCCCAAACCTGCACCGAATTGGCAGTGAGGAGCAGGCTCGAAACGCTCGGCTTCCGACAATGACGTGCGAGGCCACTGGTCGGGGAATAGTGAATGGTCCCCTCATTCTTCAGCGGTTCCGCGAGGAGGTCGATATGCTTCTCCTCCACGAACTTCGCGTACAACCCCGGCGACTTTCGAAAGCGCGCGAACAGCGTTTCGAGTTCGGTCGGTGTCGCCGAAGAAGACGACGCGATCAATGTGCAAGCGAGGCCGAGCAGGAGCGTGCGGCGCCGAAGAATGCGGCTCACGACGCCGTCTCCGCGGTCGCGTCGGCGGCCGGCGCGGCGTCGCCCCCAGTGCCGTCCCCCTTCGAAATCGAGGAGAGTTCGCGGAGAAGGCCAACGACGTCCCCAACGGTGCGGAGTGTTCGGAGACGTTCTTCGGTAACGCGTTGCCCAGAGGCCGATTCGACGCGCGCCGCCAGATCAATCGCATCAATGCTGTCGAGACCGAGATCCTCGATCAACCGCGTGTCGACCGTAACTGCGACCGGATCCGTCGAAAACATCTCGTTCAACATTCCGCGAATCAGCTCAAGACGCTCTTCATCCGTATTCATTCGAACACCTCCCCCCGCGGGCTCATCGCACGGCTGGAATCAATAAACGAAGCCAGCGACGCGACCGTTCGAAAAACCGCACGCGAATCCATCGACGCCGGTGCGAATTTCACGCCGAAGTGGCCCTCAAGCGCCGTCGCCAGCTCCAAGGCATCAATACTGTCCAAGCCGAGCCCCTCGCCAAACAACGGAGCATCACTCGCTATCGCTTCGGGACGGACGTCATCAAGCCGTAACGAAGAGACAATAATTTCCTTCACTTGCCGTTCAGTGTTCTCGCTGCTCATAGCTTTCCTCTTCGTCTAGCGCACGACGGTACCGTAGCTCAACAGCCTTCCGAAGCGCGTCGGCGGTCACAGCCCCCTCCGACGGAAAAAGATCCAGCACTTGGATGGTGTGGCGGACAACCACGGAAGGATGACGCGACATCGGCCGGTCCTTCGTGAGCGCCGGTGGCGAACACCGGATGAATAGCGGAACGAT
>JAAFHJ010000434.1 GCA_013298325.1 Myxococcales bacterium
TCTTTGGCACCCCGGTAGACGCCCCCTCCCTCGCACGCCTGCGCGCGGAACGCCCTTCCGTGAACGTCGTCGCTTGATCACGTTTGATTCGCAGCGAGGGCGCGAATCGGGGCACCATCCCGCCCATGTCGAACATCGCAACGGTTGCCGACCTCGAAAAACTCTTCGCAGAGAATCCGACCGCCGATCGCATCCAATTCGTGAGCGCCACCTTGAAGAAGGTCCCCGCGCTCGTCGGGAAGTTTGCGAACGTTACGCTGATTCAGTTCAACAACTGCGAAATTGAAGGCTTTGACGACGAGGCCTTCCACGCCGGCTCCGCGAACGGAAAAGTCGACGTCGAGTTTAGCTACACGACCTTTGACAGTGAGGCCCTCTTTGCCAAGGCGCTTGTCCATGGCCTCGGAAATTGGCGCGTTCAGGACTACGGCTGGGAATACCGGCGGGATGCCCGCTGGAAGCGACTCCCCCAGATCGGCGACGACGGCCTCGGCGATGAGGACTTCCGCCGCACCGCCTACGCGCTCCTTTGCGACCAGAATATTGAAACGACCGATGCGAACCTTCGGCTCCTCGATCATTCGAAGAAACCGATCCGCGACAAAGCGGCCGCAATCTTTGATCGTTGCCGTACGAGCCCCCTCGTCGACGGGACAGTTGCCGCCGGTGCGAAGGTCGTTGTGCTCGGAACGCCCCTCTTTCACGAGAAAGCGGAGCTCGCCACCAAGCTCGAAGCGCTCGGCCTCAAGGTCGTCAAGGCGCTGAAGGACGCGACCGCCGTCCTTGTGCTTCCGAAGCCGGGCGCGAAGCTCGAAGAGGCGCTCGCCAAGAAGCTCCCGCTCCTGCTGGAAGGGCACCTGCGGGCCGGCGGTACGACGGCGAAGGCCGCCGCCGGCGAAGCAAGCGTTCCCGAGGCGGCCGCGGCGAGCGCGCCGAAAGCAGCGACGGCCGGCGAAGCAGAAAATCTTGAAAAGCTTCTTTTTTCCGGCGACGCGAAGAACACGCTCCTCGGTCTGTCGCTGGCGAAGGCGCGCGCCCTCGACGGCGACTTCCTTGGTGTGGTCGTCGCCGTCGCCTTCTTCAGCGAAGATGCTGCCGTCCGCAAAGAGGGGCGCACGCTCCTCCTCGGCCACGCCCCTGAGCTCCTGCGGAGCCGCCTCCAGGGGGACAAGCGGAACTATTTTTCGCTGACCGACGGCGACAAACTCACGAAATTGGCTGTCGATCTCGACCGCCACGGCGTCCCCGGCAAGGCGTTCACCATCGCCTGCCTCCGCCTCTTCGCCGGCCGCGACCAGGTTTACGGCGGCTCCATCGAGCCGGCCCTCGAAGCGGCCCTCGCCCTCCACCCCGGCGAGGAGCCTTCCGTCTTCGACTGGGTCGCGACTCAAAAGGAGATCTACCTCCCCTACAAGAAGACGCTCCCGAAGGGGCTCTCGAAGCTTCAATCGCTTGAATACCTCCGGATCCAGGGGCGCGTCATGGCGAATGATTCCAACTTCGCCGAGCTCGCAGCCCTCCCGAAGCCGATCCGTATCGACTACTGGGTGAAGGACACCAAGCTCGCCCACTTCCGCAAGTGTGCGAAGAACATCGCATCCCTTTCCTTCCGCGGATCTTTCTCGAATCTCTCTGATATTTCGGAGATGAAGACCTTCACCAGGCTTGAAGGGACCGATCTCGGCGATACCCAAATTCCCGATCTTGAACCGCTCCGCGATCTCCCGCTCACCTGGTTGCGCGTCGGCCGGACGCCGATCGCGAGCCTGGAGCCGCTGCGCGGGAAGACGAGCTTGACCTTGCTCGATATCGATTGCTTCACCGGCGATCTTGCGCCAGTGGCGACACTCGTAAACCTCACGAATCTCTCGGCGATGGCGACGAACATCACCGATTTGTCGCTCCTCGCGCCGCTCACCCAGCTCGCCCATCTCTCCCTTCAGACGACGGCGATCACCGATTTGAAGCCGCTGATCGGGAAACCGCTGACCCATTTGACGATCTCCCACCTCCGGACCGACAAGGCGGTGAGCCTCAAGCCGCTGGAACAGCTCCCCCACCTGCGTAGCCTCTACCTCTACGGCACGAAGGTCGATGAAGCCGAGGTCGCCTCCCTCCAGAAGGCGCTCCCGAACCTGTACATCAGCCGATGAGCCGGAGCGCCACGAGCCTCGGTCCGCGCCTCACAGCGACCGAGCTCGCCCCGTTTCTTCGCGCCGTCTTCGAAGCGAACCTCGCCGCCCCCGACGCACGAACCCCGGTTTGTATTTGGGGGACGCACGGCATCGGAAAGACCGAGTCGGTCGAAGGGGCCGTCCGCGAACTTGGCTGGAAGTTTCAGTACTTGGCGCCGGCTCAATTCGAGGAAATGGGGGACTTCCTCGGGATGCCTCGTGTCGATTCCCAGGGAAGAACCGTCTACGCGACCCCCGAATGGGTACCGACCGACGAAGGGCCCGGCGTTCTCCTTCTCGACGACATCAATCGGGCCGACGGGCGCATTCTTCGCGGGATCATGCAGCTCCTTCAACGGCATGAAACCGTCGCCTGGGCGCTCCCCAAGGGGTGGCAGATCGTCGCTACGGCGAACCCGGAAGGGGGCGACTACGCGGTCACCGCCCTCGACCCGGCGATGCTCACGCGGCTCCTCCACTGCACGCTGACGTTTGACGTCCGCGCCTGGGCCCGTTGGGCAGAGGCGGCCGGCGTCGATCCTCGCGGCATCGACTTCGTACTCGCCTATCCGGAATTGATCGGTGCCGAACGGACAACGCCGCGCACCCTCGTCCAGCTCTTTCGCTTTCTCGCCCGGTACCCGGACTGGAAAAAAGAGGCAACTACGGTTGCTTACTTCGCCGAAGCCTGTCTAGACCGAGAGACCGCTGCGGCATTTTTGACGTTTGTTCGCCGGCAAGGGTCCCCGCTGCCGACCGCCGCCGAGATCTTGAGCGCGGAAGACTTTGCGACCCGAATTCTTCCACGTCTTGAACAACTTGTACGTGCACATGCTCCCGCACCCGACGGGGATGCGGACGGCGAAGACGACGCCGAGAACCGCCCAGGGCGCGACGTCGACGCGCTTCTCCTCCTGTGCCAGCGGGTCGCCGAGGTCGCAGCGACGACGCGCGGCAATGCGGTTTCGCGCGCCTTCTCAAACCTGAAAGCGCTCCTGATCGCCCCGTTCTTGCCGGCCGATCTCCGCCTCATCTTTGCCCGAGAACTCACCGCAAAAGGGGCCCTCGGCAAGCGCCTTGTCGGCGATCCCGAGGTCGCGAGCATCCTTCTCGCCGGCAGCTTGGACGGATGAATTCCTACGCCAGCATCGACGAGGCGGCGGTCGACCTGGTGTACCATGCACCCTTTTACGCCCATATCCTTGCGGGCCTGCGGCGGCGCTCCGGCCCAACCAGCACGCTGCTTGCCGAAGGGGCGAAGGTCCTCCTCGCGATCTGCCCCACCGATCTCGCGAAGCGCTCAAAGCCGGAGGCACGCGGGCTGCTCAAACACGAACTCCTCCATGTGCTCCTCGGGCACCCGGTGCGGCGCTCCTCCTTCCCCGATACAAAGCGCTTTGATCTCGCCGCCGATCTCGTCGTCAACGCGCTCCTCGACGACGACGAGCGCACACCGGATGACCTTTTACCGCGTGATTTCGGAGACTTAAATCTCCCGCTATCAGGCACCGTCGAGGACTACTACCGGCTCCTTCCACCAACTCCCGCAGACGAAGAAGACCCCAAAAACGCCCCCGAAACGGCGTTTGTGACCGCCGCGCCCCCTCAACCGGGGCGGCGGAGCCATGACGACTGGACGACCTTCGACGAAGGGACCGCCCTCGAAAAAATGCTTCGTGAGGCGTACATCGCCGCCGTCACGGAAGAGGCCTACAGCCGCGCCACGCGGGCGGGGAACGCGTCGTCGAAGCTCCTGCGCGCCCTCCAGCTCGCCCTCGCGCGGAAGGCGGCCGCCGACTGGCGTACCGTCCTGCGGCGCTTCCGTGCGAGCGCGGAAACCACCCGAATTCGCAGCACGATCCAGCGCCCGTCTCGGCGCTTCGGGACGGTTCCAGGGACACGCATTCAGCGCCTCTGCCGCCTCGTCGTCTGCATCGACACCTCGGGGAGCCTCTCCGCGGAGGACCTCGGCATCATCGACGCCGAGCTCCGCCACCTCGCCCGCACCGACGCGCAGATCCACCTCATTTTCTGCGATGCCGCCGTCGTCGGCGAAGGCCCCTTCCGCGGTGCCCTGCCGACGCAGGTGCCCGGTGGCGGAGGAACCCTCTTTGATCCGGCCCTCCTTGCCGCAGAAAAAGTTGATCCCGACGGGATTGTCTACTTCACCGACGGGTGGGTCAGCGCCGTCCACACACGCCCAAAAGCGCCTGTTTTATGGATACTTACCCCGGCCGGGCGCGCGCTCGACGACGATGCGCGCGCGCTCCTACCGGGGCGAATCGTGAAGATGCAGTGAGCGCTTCAGCGAGGGAATCGCTCGATATTTCCGTCGGCGTGCCGGGCGAAGCGCCCCGGCTCATCGGCGTGGACGGGATCTTCCCGGTTCCAGGGCCACCCGCCGAACTGGGTGCGCCGGTAGTCGGCGAAGGCCTGCTGGAGCTCGGCCGCGGTGTTCATCACGAAGGGCCCCTGTTGGGCGACCGGCTCGTCGATG
>JAAFHJ010000435.1 GCA_013298325.1 Myxococcales bacterium
TCGCAGACGAAGAAAAAGGGGGGCCCAACTGGCCGCCCCTTTTTGCGTTTGTGGCTCGCTACTTTCGCCACTGATAGGCGGCGATCTTCTCGACGAAGGCGTCGATGCTCTGACGTGCATTCGACCCCTTCCCAGCTACGCCATTGAAGATCACAGAAAAGGCGAGCGGCGAACGGCCAGGCGGCCCGTAAACGTAGCCAGAGAGGGCGATGGTATCGTCAAGGGTGCCGCTCTTCGCGCGGACGATGCGTGCATGACGCACCTTTTGGAACCGCGTGTGGAGCGTCCCGTCGACGCCGCCAATCGAGAGCTGGGCGACGAACTCGCTCGAAAGGGCGGCGTCCCGATGGACGAAACGCAGCAATTTCGTAACGCTCGCCGTGGTGACCCGGTTCGCGTCGAAGAGGCCGGAACCGTTCTTCACGACGAGGCCGGTGTCGGAGAGGCCGTTCTTCTCCAGCCACGCGGTGCACGCTTCGGTCCCCTCTTTCGTTTTCGCCGGCTTCCCCTTCACCTCGCCGGCAAGCGATTTCATGACCATTTCCGCGTAGAAGTTGTCGCTCTGCTTGCCGAGCGCGTAGAGCACCGTGGAAAGCGGCTCCGACTCGTGGCGAACAAGGACGTTCCCTTTTTCGAGCGAACCGGCTTTCACTTCGCCGCCTACTTTGATTCCGATCTGCTCCAACGTCTGTTTGAGGACGTAGCCGCCGAGGAGGGTGGGGTCTTCTACGCGGCGCGTGTACCTCGCAAGACCTGAACGTTTTCCGATGGAACCACTTACGGTTGCCTCGAGTCGCGTGCCGGCTGGGGTGAGTTTCAAACCAACAGTGTCTGCCCCTTCACCGGCGGTCTTGATGGATCCCTTCAAATCGACAAAGCCGGGAGGATCAAAGTAAGCACTCGCATTTCCGTCCTCTTCGCCGGGGCGAACGTGGAGCGTTACCGTGTTCTCATTGACGGCGAGCGCGCTCACCGGTGCACGGAAGTAGGCCCACTCGTTCGGCTGCTGCTCAAAGGCGGGGGGCGTATGCTCGCCATCGAAGAAGCGCTGATCGACGAGAATGTCCCCGACGACGCGACGAACACCGCGCTGGTGGAGATCACGCGCCATTTCCAGGAAATCAGCGGTGCGCAGGGTCGGATCGCCGTAGCCACGGATGACGAGAGCGCCAGTGATTTCGCCCCCTTTCATGGTTCCGGCGAGGGTCGTCTGGTAGCGATGGTTTCCGTGGAGCAGGGCAAGGGCACACGCGGCCGTGTAGACCTTGGCGTTCGACGCTGGATTGAGCAGGGCGTGCGGTTCGCGAGAAGCGAGGACCTTCCCCGTGTCGACGTCAACAACCTCGGCAGAGACCTTTGCATTCTGCAACGATTTGCCGGTGAGGGCGGCGACGGCGTCGACGAACGCCGGATCGGTCGTCTCCGACTCTTTCGCAGCCTCCGCTTTGGGCGCGGGCGCTTCCGCGGACGGCGCGGCCGGTGCGTCGTCGCTGGCTGCCACCGGGGCGCGCGCGAAAATCGCGGCGGAGGCGGCGCCAGCAAGGAGAAGACGGGGGAACGGACCGAGGAGCGACTCAGCCGAGCCACGGGCAACAGGACGGCGCATGGCGGGGACCCTACCCGTAGCGGTCGGTGGGGAGAAGTCCTCTCGCTGGCGCTCGCGGCAAGCCTCGCTTTTGGATGCACTCCACACCGATTGGATCCTGCATCCAAAGATCGCCCCTTGGAGGTCCTCGTTGCCCAAGATGCCGAGACGCTCGACCCGCGCTTCGCCGTCGACGCGACGGCTGCGCGGACGACGCGCTTGATGCATGCGGGGCTGTTCAAACTCGACGAAACCGACCTGCACCCGATCCCAAACCTTGCCCGGGAAGCGGTCTTCGAAGATCCGAAAACTCTTCGTATTTCCCTGCGTGAAGACGTGCGCTTCCATGGGGGGAAGCCGCTTGTCGCCGACGACGTCGTCGCCACGATCCGCGCAATCGGCGACCCCGCAAAGAGCTACCGGCAGCGCCACGTCGTCGCCGCGATCGGTGCCATCGAGGCCGATGGAATCCATGCAGTACGCATCCATCTGTCGCGGCCGCGGGCGACACTCCTTTCCGACCTTGAGCTGCCGATCCTCCGCGCCGACGAAGCCGACGCCCCGGCCCGCCCCGACGGCTCCCTCGACGGTCTCGGCCCCTACGAGCTTGAGGCACGCGAGCCCGGGGTCACCCTCCTTCGGCCGGCAAAATACGGAATTTCCGAATTAAAACCGCCCACTTATTCGGTCGCACTTCGCGCGGTCCGCGACGAAAATGCCCGCGCGCTCCGCCTCCTCGCGGGGCGCGTCGACGTCGCCCCGCAGGCCTTCTCCCCACTGCTACTCCCCCCGCTGGAGGAGAAGTTCGCCGGCGGCCACACGGCGCGAACGATGGGTGCAAACCTCACCTATCTCGTCCCGCGGATCGACCGTGGCCCGTTGATGCGCACGCCGCTCCGCCGCGGACTCGCGCTCGCCATCGACCGCGAACGCATGGCGCGGACCTTCTTCGCCGGCCACGCGATCCCGGCGACAAGCCTTCTCCCGCCGCGCCTGTGGGCCCATGACGACGCCCTCGCGTCAGATGATTCCCCCTTTCAATTCGATGCCTTACGTGCAAAATCGGCCTTTGCAGAAGAAGGTGTAGATCCCACGCATCGCGTCGCACTCTCCTTCCTCGTCTCGACCGACCGCTTCCGAGGCACCCTCGGCCGCTTCCTCGCCCAAGAGCTCGCCCCGTTTGGCGTCGACCTCCACGTCGAGGTCCTTGAGCTCGGCGTCCTCCTCGATCGCCTTGGTCGTGGCGACTTCGATCTCGCGCTCCTTCAAATGCCCGAGCTCACCGAACCAAATGCGCTTCAGGTCTTTCTTCATAGCGGATTTATTCCGCCGTTAGGCTCCAACCGCGGGCGCGTCCGCGACGGAGAGCTCGACGCGCTCCTCGACGAAGGGGATCAGACGAGCGGCCTCGCAGAGCGGAAGGCTATCTATTCCAAGGTAGAGCGAAGGGCCCGCACCCTTGTCCCGTGGATTCCGCTCTTTCACGAGGAGCAAGTCGCGCTCGTCGGTCCACGGGCGGCCGCGTTTGTTCCTCTCGCCGATGGGCGATTGAACGGCCTCGCCAAGCTCGAATGAGGGCAACAAACAAAAAGGTCCTCGGTCAGGCTCGACCGAAGACCTTGTTGCAATTGGGGCGCCTTAACGGCGTCAGGTCGTCTTCCAGCTCTCGTGGTAGGGCAGGTGCTCGATCGCCTTTGCCGCCGTCGCCGGAATGAGCGGGAGGTAGCTGTCGATCATCACCGCGAGTTCGTCGGTGCTGGTTGTACCGATGCTCCGTTCGTAGGCACCCGGGTGGGGGCCGTGGGCGATGCCTGCAGGGTGCAACGAAATGGCGCCCGGACCGACCCCTTTTCGCGAGGTGAAGTTCCCTTCGACATAAAGGATCATCTCATCGCAATCGACGCTTGAGTGCGGGTAGGGGCACGGGATCGCTTGCGGGTGGAAATCGGTCGTGCGCGGCACGAAGGAACAGACGAGGAATCCCGGCCCGGCGAAGGTGCCATGGATCGTCGGCGGGAGGTGGATCTGCCCGATTTTCGGCTGAAAAGCGCGAATCGGAAAGGCCCACGGGTAGACGCAGCCGTCCCAGCCGACGACGTCGAGCGGGCAACGCTCGAGCTCGTATTCCGAGTAGCGTCCCCCTTTCTTGACGACGAGCGTGCGCGGCCCGTCCGGCAATTGATCGAAGGTCGCGATCGGCCCCTCCGGGCGTTTGAAATCGCGATGCGTGTAGGGCGCATCCATCCGCAACTGGCCGACCGGATTGCGAAACTGCTTGGGGACGTGGGTGCCGCCGTGAGCCTCGAAGACGAGGGCGCGGACTGGGCTCTTGATCTCCCAGCGATGGATCAGGGAGCGGGGAATATACACATAATCCCCTGCCGTCACCGCAAGGCGGCCGCAAACGCTCTCGAGGACGGCGTCACCGCTCTGGACGTACCAAAGCTCGTCGCCGTCCCCGTTCGCGAAGAAAGCGTCGTCGCTCTCCACGGGGCAGGTGAACCAGATCGTTAGATCTTTGTTCGTCAGGATCGGGGTACGTGCGTCGAGGGCTTGCCCCTCCGCAGGGAGCTTTTCGGAAAGAAAAAGCTTTCGTCGCAGCGGATGATTGGCATCAGCGTCGGGAATCGCTACGCCGAAACCTCGTTTGGAGGCCTTGACCTCTGTCGACGCCGTCGTCGGAAACCGGTGGTAGAAATAGCCGTGTTCCCCGTCGAACCCGTGGCGCGTAATCATCTCTTCGTAGACGATTGCGCCGTCGGGGGCTCGGAAGACCGTATGGGGCTTCGGCGGCAATGCCCCCAACGCCATCCGATCGATCACGCGGCACCTGCCGGGTTGCGGCGCGCCGGATCGTTCGCCATCTGGGCGCGCTCAATGCTCTCAAAGAGGGCGCGGAAGTTTCCGTAACCGAAGCCGGGATCCCCCGCGCGCTGGATCACCTCGTAGAAGAAGGGGCCCGCCTTGCGCTCGCCGTACAGGAGCGCCGCTTCCTTCAAGAAGATCTGAAGCATGTATTTGTCGTTGCCGCCGTCGACGAGAATCTGGAGGCGCTCAAGCTCCTTCAAATCCTGAACAACAT
>JAAFHJ010000439.1 GCA_013298325.1 Myxococcales bacterium
GCAGCGGGGGGGCCAGCACCCGGCATCAATGCGGTCGTCGGTGCCGCCACGATTCGTGGTTGCCTTTCCGGAATTGAAGTTCTTGGGATCAAAGATGGATTTCGCCATCTTATGCGCGGAGAACTTCGGGAGACCATCCCCCTCGGCATCGGGAACACGAGCCGGATTCACTTCCGCGGCGGCTCCTTTTTGGGCGTATCCCGGGGGAGCCCCGTCGGCGATCCGGCGGCGATGGAGCAGACGCTCCGCTCCCTCGAAGCGCTCGATGTTGGGGGATTGATCACCATCGGCGGCAACGGAACGGCGTTTGTTGCCGCGAAGCTCGCCGAAGCGGCCGAGGGGCGCCTCGCCGTCGTTCACGTGCCGAAGACGATCGACAACGACATGGCGCTCCCCGACGGCGTCGATTCCTTCGGCTTCCAGACGGCGCGCCATGTCGGCGTAAACCTTGTGGAAAACCTGATGGTCGACGCACGAACGACCGGCCGCTGGTACTTCGTCGTCGCCCAGGGGCGCAAAGCGGGGCACCTGGCGCTCGCCGTCGGGAAGGCGGCGGGGGCCTCGGTGACGTTGATCCCGGAAGAATTCCAGGACGCGGCGACGGGTCGTGGGACCGTCCCGCTGGCGGCGATCGTCGACACGCTCGCCGGAGCGATCCTAAAGCGCCTCGCCCACGGCCGCCCGGACGGCGTCGCGGTGATCGCGGAAGGGATCTCCGAGGTGCTCGATCTTGAAGAGCTTTCTTGCCACGCCGACCTCCCGCGTGATGCCCAGGGGAACCTTGCGAACGCGCAAATCCCCGTCGGCGACGTCCTCCGCAATCTCGTCGCTCGGCGTCTCAAAGGGCTTGGGGTGCCTACGACGATCGTCGCCAAGGAGATCGGCTACGAACTCCGCTGCGCCGACCCGATCCCCTTCGACATGGAATACAGCCGCGACCTCGGCTACCTCGCCGCCTACGCGCTTCTTCACGGCCATAGGAGCGTGGTCGTGTCGCTGCAAGGGGGCAGATTTACACCGATTCCCCTCGCTGAACTCCTCGGCGATGGCGTCGCGAGCCCGGTCCGTCGCGTCGACATCACCGCCGACCGCTACCGAATCGCCTGGGCCTACATGCTCCGGATGAAGCGGGCCGACTTCGACGAGCCGGAGGCGACCGCCGAAATCGCCGCCGCCGCCAAGCTCGCCCCCGAACAGCTCCTCGCCGAGTTCGGTCATTTGCGGCGCTACGTCGTCGACGCCCACTGAATTTGCCGCACCGTTCCGCATTTCAGTAAGCTCGTCCTGTGAATTTCGGCCCGATCCTCGTCGTCGACGACGACAACGTCAGTCGTCATGTGATCGGGCAAGCGCTCACCGCCGCCGGCTTCGACTGCATTTCCGTCGCTTCAGGGACGGCCGCCCTCGAAAAACTCGCGACGCTCACGCCGAAGGTCGTCCTCCTCGACCTCGTGATGCCCCCGCCGGACGGCTACCATCTCCTGCGAATTCTGCGGGCCCGCGAGGCGACCCGCGACGTCCCCGTCCTCGTGCTCACCGCCCGCGATGCCGAGGACGAGATCGCGCGTGCCTTCGAGGCGGGGGCCGACGACTTCGTCAAGAAGCCCTTCAAAGCCGCTGAATTGGTCGCCCGCGTCCGCTCTCAATTGCGACTCCGAAAGGCGCTCGACGGGCTTGCTCAGCGGGAACGGGACGCCCAAGTCGTCTTGGAGCTGACGCAGGCGCTCGCTTCAAACCTCGATTTTCGTGGAATTCTCTTCACGGTCGTTCAGCGAATTGCCGCCGTCGCGAAGGTCGATCGCGTGTCGATCGTGCTCGTGCGCGAAAACTCGAACCAAGAGCGTTCTCGGGAACGAAATCGACTCGTTCCCGAGCCCCCACGCGGGCCCGGGTCGGCGCCCGATGTGGCGCGTATCTCCTCGAAGCCGCCGTCGGGGGTCGGCTATGTCGTCGCCGCCTCGGACGACGAACACCTGCGCGATCTCCCTATTGATCTTACCCGTTATCCGGAGATCCTCGATGTACTCAGTCGCGCCGAGCCGCTGATCATCGACGACGCATACACGCATCCGATCTTCGATCTCCTCGGAACCGGTACGCTACCGCCAACCCCGTTTCGGACGCTCGCCATCCTGCCGATCCTCTACGAGGGGCGCGCGATGGGGGTTCTCTTCCTCCGTGCACGGAGCACAAAAGCAGTCGGCGATCGGGAATTGTATTTGGCACGGACGGTCGCTTCGGCGATGGCGATCGCGCTTCGGAATGCACGCGTTCTCCAGACCCTTCGCGATCAGACTCAGGAAGTCGCGGTGGCCCGTTTTGAGGCAGAACGGCGACTGAAAAATCTTCAGAAATATGCGGAGTTTTTCGAAAACTCTGCCGATGGTATCGCCGTTTTCGACGCCGAGGGCCGTCTCCTCTTCTCGAATCCGACGGCGCGCCAGATCACCGGCTACGTCCAGGGGACGAACGGGCCCAACCTCCCCGAAGGCCTGATTCCGCGCGAAGATCGCGCCGGGCTCGCGTCGCTGCTCAGCGGCTTCGCACGTGGCGAATTTCCCAAGGGGATCGACGTTCGTCTCCGGGCCTTCGACGGAAGCACGCTCGTCGTTTCGGCGAGCTTTAGCTCGGTCCTGCGCGAGGACGGCGCCATCCTGGTCAGCTTCCGCGACGTGACCCAAGAGCGCGCGGTAGAGCTCGAACTCGTCAAGACGAAAGAGTCGCTTCAGCGCGTGATTGATGCGTCGGCGGACGCCATCGTCGCTGCCGATCTCTCGGGCAAGATCACGATCTTCAATCGTGCTGCTGAACGGCTTTTCCTGCGCAAGAGCGTGGATGTCATTTCGACACCGCTCGAAACCCTCTATCCGGAAGATGGTGCGGCGAAGATGATGCGTGCCATCACCGGCGCCGGCGGACGGATCGACGGCACTCGTGCGGAAATCCTCGACGGGAGCGGTTCCCAGGTCCCGGTCGCCTTTTCGGGGTCGTTCCTCTACGAGGGGGACGTCGCGACGGGGAGCGTCGGTATCTACACGGATTTGCGCGAGAAAGTGCGAATGGAGCAGCGCCTCCAGCAGGCGCAGGCCCAGCTCCTCGCCCAGGAGCGGCAGGCGATCGTCGCCGAGCTCGCCGGCGCCGCTGCCCATGAGCTGAACCAGCCGCTTACGTCGGTCATCGCCTACGCGGAGATGCTCCGGCGCCGTATCGACGAGGGATCTCCCGCCCATGAAGCGGCGCGCGTAATCGCAGCAGAAGCGGAGCGAATGGCCGAAATCGTTCGAAAAATCGGCAAGATTACCCGCTACGAAACCAAGTCCTACGTCGGCAGCCAGAAGATCCTCGACCTTGACAAAGCGAGCGGCGATGCGTTCGCAGAGACCTCCGCGCCATCTTCCGCTGGGACGGGACCACTGGTCGAAACCGCCGAAGTTCCTACGGTTTCCCCGTCTGAACTCCAGGAGAAGTCGTGAGCGAGCGCAAACGACGCGCCCCTCGCCCCCGCGCCACCGAGGCCCCGAAGCGCGACCTCGAAGGCGAGAAGCCGACCGGGAGCCCCAGCCGTCCGGTCCCGTCCGGCCGTGTCCGCCGTGTTGCGTCGACACGGATCCCCGCCGATTGGCTCGACGCCTTTCTCAGCGGACTTCTTGAAATTTCTATCGTCGACGGGGAGGACCACGCCGCGCAGGCGCTCGTCGACCTCGTTGCGCGCGTGCTTCCCGAGGTCGCGGTTTCGGTGACCTACCTCTACCCCGACCCGTCGAGTTCTGCCCGGAACCTCGGTGCCGGAGCGGGGCGCCGGAATGCGATTGCGCTCTCGCCGGGGATGCTTCCGCGACCGGTGACCTACGTGCCGACGCGGCAATTCCCTGCTTGGCGCCACGAGCGGGCCTTTCCCGTGGCAAGCCCGGAACACGCCGCATCGATGCACCTTGCAAGCGACGACGCCGGGCTCGATGGCGAAGGGCCGCTCGCCCAATTTGGCCATCGTGCGAGCCAAGCCCTCGGGGCGCTCCTCGTCGCCGCGCGCCGCCATCGGATGCAGCGGGCCGCCCTCCGGGGCCTCGACGACATGGCGGTCAACCTCGCCCACACGGAAAAGCTCGCGAGCCTCGGTCAGCTCGCCGCTGGCGTCGTCCATGAATTGAACAACCCGCTCACCGCGATCCTCGCCTACGCCGATTTTTTGAAGCGGCGAGCGACCAAAGAAGACGAGCTTGAGCGGCTCGGTCGTATTCATGATTCTGCCACACGGATGCTCCGTGTGACGCGCGATTTGATGATGTATGCGCGCCCCCCCTCGGAGGCAAAGAGCCAGGTCTCTATCGAGGCGATCATCGACCAGGCGCTTGCGTTCTGCGAGCACGTCGTCGCCGCAGCGAACGCCCGCGTGGAGCGGATCTGTGCCCCCCAAATCCCTGAAATTGTTGCGAGACCGCAGGAGCTGGTGCACGTCTTTGTGAACCTCTTCACCAACGCGTGCCATGCCCTACCGCCCCGCGGCGGTCGCCTTGGAATCGTGACCGGTTTGGCCCCTGACGGCGGCGTCGAAGTCCGCGTTGATGACAACGGTTGTGGCATTGACGAAGACAGCCAAAAA